>NZ_JASHAR010000014.1:0-61816 GCF_047465045.1 Streptococcus mitis | reverse complement strand
GAAGACGTCTGTCAGTCGTCTAAATTACTCCAACATAAGTTCTAAAAACTAACCTTTAACCGCATTCAAACGTCTCACACTAACTTTCACCATAGCGGAACTCAATCTGAAACGCTTTCAGATGAGGGGATTTTGTACGCTCTTTTTTTCGATTCATTTTGGTTACAAAAGCTATAAAATCAAGCATGATTAAAACCAGTGGAACTTACCCTGACACGGAATTCCACTGGTTTTTACGATTTTTATCAGACTAACTTCCACTTCTACTAGCGGTGGAACTTAGTTTGGGAATTTAACTTTTGATTGTTTTTTCTAAAATTTGTATAAGAATTAAAAAAACTGAATGTAGTTTTAAAAGAAAAACACTTATTAACCTTTAAATTAAAAGAAGTAAAAAAGTCCCTTTAAAAGGAACTTCTTCTATTTATAATTAAAAGTCTCCCCTGCCAACTTATCAGCTAGCTTGGGAAAGAGGGTATAAAATTTGTGGGCTAGGTTCAACAAGACTGGGAGATTGAGTTCTCGTTTGTTTTTTCCTATACACTTAACAATCTTTTTAGCCACTGCATCTGGTTCTAGCAGGAAGCGATCAACCGACTTGAGATAGGTTCCATCTGGGTCGGCTTGGTCGAAAAATCCTGTACGGATTGGCCCTGGATTAACCGTCGTTACATAAATACCGTAGGACATGAGTTCGAGGCGCAACGCATTTGAAAAACCAATGGCCGCAAACTTGGTCGCTGAGTAGAGACTAGACTTGCCAGTAGCAATCAAACCTGCCATGCTAACAATATTGATGATATGGCCTTTTCGACTTTCCTTCATTCGAGCCGCAAGGCGACGAGACAGATTCATCAGGGCAAAGGTATTGACCTCAAACATCTGATGAATATCTTTATCGGAAATCTGGTCAAATTCCTCAAAGATCCCATAACCAGCGTTGTTTATCAAAACATCAATCTTGCCATAACGAAGATAGAGGTCTGCTACCAGAGTTTCTAAGGCTGAGTCATCGGTAATATCGATTTCAATCAATTCTGCTTGTGGATGATTTCCGTAGAGTTGGGCTAATTTTTCCTTATTTCTACCAAGCAAGATGAGTTGGTCATTTGGCAGGAGTTTGACCATTTCTTGGGCTAGACCACCGCTAGCTCCGGTAATAAGAATAGTAGGCATACTTATCCTTTCCCAATCTTTTAGATTTCCACTTCTTCCAAGTCTTTGACCACATGGACATTTTCAAAAATGCTAGCAGCATCTTTCTTGAGCTTGCTGATATCTTTTGAGAGGAAACGGGCACTGATATGGTTGAGCAAGAGGCGTTTGGCTCCTGCCTCTACCGCTACTTGTGCAGCTTGCATGTTAGTAGAGTGGCCATGGTTACGAGCAATTTTTTCATCACCCTTGCCATAAGTCGATTCATGGACAAGGACATCGGCATTGACAGCCAGACGCACACTAGCATCCGTTTTTCGAGTGTCTCCTAAAATAGTGATAATTTTACCTGGACGTGGAGCTGAGATGTAGTCTGCTGCCTTGATTTCAGTACCGTCTTCCAAAACAACATCCTGGCCGTTTTTGATTTTCCCAAAAAGTGGGCCAAATGGGACACCAGCAGCCTTGAGTTTTTCAGCATCTAGCGTTCCTTCTAGGTCCTTTTGCATGACACGATAGCCAACGCAGAAAATAGTGTGATCCAACTCCTCTGCATACACAGTGAATTTATCGGTCTCAAGGATTTTTCCTAAAGAATCTTGGTCAAACTCATGAAAATGAATACGGTAAGGCAGGCGCGAACCTGACACACGAAGGCTGGTTAAGACAAAGGACTTGATCCCTTGAGGTCCATAGATTTCCAAATCCGTCTGCTCTTCATTGGCCTGAAAGGCACGACTAGAAAGGAAACCTGGTAAGCCAAAAATGTGGTCTCCATGCAGGTGGGTGATAAAGATTTTGCTAACCTTACGCGGTCGAATTGTGGTTTCCAGAATGCGATTTTGCGTACCTTCTCCACAGTCAAAGAGCCAGACTTCGTTAATCTCGTCCAAAAGTTTCAGAGCGAGACTTGAAACGTTGCGGGCTTTAGAGGGCTGACCAGCCCCCGTTCCTAAAAATTGAATATCCATTCGATACTTTCTAATTAATTAATATATAACATGGCTGTGCGGTTTTCCGATCGGAAATAGCGCTTGCCAGAAAAAGCAGTAGCTTCTTGTAATAACTCCTCTTGGCTGTAACCTTTAAGACGCTTGCGACCATCAGCCAAGCTTTCCAAATCAGTCAAAGCTGTTAGACTCTCCATGCTAACAACTTCTTCATCTCCAACAGCCTTCATGTAAATCTTGCCAGACTCTTCAAAGACCAGTTGATGGGGGAAAATTTGCGCAATTTCAAAAAGCAAGTCATCCGAGATTACTTCCTCATTTTCAGAAAAAATCCGACCAAGATCCTCACTCTCATAGCAAAAACCAAAAGACTTGCCAGACAGATTCAGACGAATAAAGGGCTTATTTTCAAAGGTGAAACTTGGTTCAGCATTGTAAAGATTCAACTCCTGGCTGAGTTCTGCAAAATAATCCGTCGCAGCTTGAGGACTCTTTTTTTGATATAGTTCTGCAAAGTAAGCATTGACCACGCTGGGCGGAGGTGTGATAAGTGCCAACTGCTCCTGCTCTGTCTTGCCAGCTAGAAGCTGATCCAGATAGAGCTTGTCCAGACTTGTATAGCCCCCATATTTTAGAGCCAACGTTTTAATATCAGTCATAAAATTCCTCTAACCTCCATTTATTTTTCTCGGAAATGTAGCCTGTAATCACTTCGCCGTCCTCCTGATAATCACGTTCTTCAAGAATCGCAACACTTTCTAAATCGTGAATCTTGTAAGATTTTGAAAAAGACACGCGCAGGGTAAAAGATTCAAAAATATCCTTGATTTTCTCTAAAAATAGTACCTGCAAATTCTCACGACTATCCTCAGACTTGGCAGAAATGAGGGCATAAGGCGTTTGGGTAGGCGTGAAATCCTCCACCAAATCCGCTTTATTATAGAGGGTCAAGCGAGGAATGTCGTCCATGTCCAGGTCTTTCATGATGGACAGAACTGTTTTTTCATGCTCCTCATGGTAAGGATTGCTGGCATCGATAACATGAACCAGAAGGTCCACATGCTTGCTTTCTTCTAAGGTTGACTTGAAACTGGACACCAACTCTGTCGGCAAATCTTGGATAAAGCCAACGGTATCTGTCAAAGTTACTTGGAGATTGCCTCCCAGATGGATACTCTTAGTCGTCGCGTCCAAAGTCGCAAAGAGCTCGTCTGCTTCATACTGGGTCTTACTGGTCAAGGTGTTCATGATGGTTGATTTTCCAGCATTGGTGTAACCAATCAAACCAATCTTAAAGGTACTTGACTCCAAACGTTTTTCTCGAACTGTCGCCCGATTTTTCTCAACCACCTTGAGCTGGCGCTCGATATCTGTGATCTGATTGCGAACACTACGACGGTTCAGCTCCAGCTGGCTTTCACCAGGTCCACGGGAACCAATTCCCCCTGCCTGACGACTGAGCATAATTCCCTGGCCAACCAAGCGAGGCAAGAGATATTTGAGCTGGGCTAGGTGAACTTGGAGCTTCCCTTCATGGCTTCGAGCTCGCATGGCAAAGATATCCAGAATCAACTGCATACGGTCAATGACCTTAACACCCAGAACTTCCTCTAGATTGACATTTTGCCGTGGAGTTAAACGATTGTTGACGATGACAGTGGTAATTTCTTCTGCATCCACCATGAGCGCAATTTCTTCTAACTTACCAGAGCCGACGAAGGTCTTGGAATCATATTTTTCACGTTTTTGTCTGTAGCTATCAACGACGACTGCCCCAGCTGTCTTAGCCAGACTGGCCAACTCTTCCATGGAGAGGTCAAAATTGTCCATGCCCTGTAATTCCACACCGATGAGAAGGACGCGTTCCTCTTTTTTCTCTGTTTCAATCATCTAAAAACTCCTCAATCTGGCTAAAAATACGCTCCTGCACACCAGACTCTCCAATCTGATAAAAGGTGACCTGCATGCGATTACGGAACCAGGTCAACTGACGCTTGGCAAAACGACGGGTCGCCTGTTTGAGACTCTCACTCGCTTCCTCAAGAGTTTGCTCGCCACGGAAATAAGGAAAGAGTTCCTTGTAACCAATCCCTTTAGCAGCCTGTACATCAGGATAATGGTCAAACAGCCACTTAGCTTCGTCTATAAGTCCAGCTTCAAACATCAAATCAACTCGGTGGTTGATACGTTCATAAAGCTGACTACGTTCATCATCCAAGCAGATAATCAATGGTTCATACAAGGTCTCTTGATTTTCTAAATCCTGACCAAAATGGGCTATTTCCAAGGCACGCATAGCACGACGACGATTAAACTGAGGAATCTCAAGGCCTGCTTGCTTCACAAGATGGGATAATTCCTCATCTGAATATGGCTCCAAACTAGCTCGATAAGCTAGAATCTCCTCATGGGGAGTCTCCCCACCTAGATGGTATCCTTCAAGTAAACTCTGGATATAAAGTCCAGTACCACCAGCGATAATGGCTAGCTTGCCACGGCTGTGAATATCCTCAATCACCATCTTAGCTTCTGAAACAAAATCAAAAGCCGAGTAAGACTCGGTTACCTCTCTAACATCAATTAAATGATGGGGAACAGCTGCCTGTTCTTCTGGACTAGCTTTAGCCGTCCCAATATCTAGACCTCGGTAAACCTGCTGACTATCACCGCTAACCACTTCGCCATTAAAACGCTTTGCAACTTCAATGGCAAGGGCTGTTTTTCCAACAGCAGTCGGTCCAACGATCACAATTATTTTTGTTTTCATCTTTTTTCCTTGAAAAATTCCCATTTTTTCGTTACTATTATTATAACACAAAAAGGTCAGTCAGAAAAATGTGACCTCTTGAAGGGGCTGGCTGATTAAGAAGATAAAGGAGGAAGACTCATGGCTAAAGGATTCGCTAAAGGTCTTGTAACAGGTGTCGCAGGAACTGTCGCTGCAGTCGCAGGTGCAGTATACGCATTTAAAAAGAAAGTGATTGAACCAGAAGAGCAAAAAGCAGCTTTCATCGAAGAAAACCGTAAAAAAGCAGCTCGTCGCCGCGTATCACGTTAAGAAACAAAAGAAGTTGGGATTATTCTCAACTTCTTTTTTCTATTCTTTTAAATAGCTAGGTCAAACTTCAACTGTGGCTTGACAGGGTCATAATCCACCAATTCAAAATCTTCTGCTTTGATATCAAAGAAATTGGTCTTATCTGGCACATTTAAAACCAAACGTGGTTGGCAGTTTGACGGCTCACGACGGAGCAATTCCTGAGCTTGTTCAAATTGATTGTCATAGATATGGAGATTATTGATAAAGTAGAAGAACTTACCAACCTTCCAGCCAAAATGCTTGGCAATCATCATTTGAAGAGCCACATACTGCATAGCATTGATATGGTGGGCCACCAGCATATCATTCGAACGCTGGGTCAAGGTCGCATCCAGATAGATTTCTCCATCTACACGGCGGACATCAAACATAGTCTGAAAGGCGCACGGGAGCAACCCATCTGTTTCTTCGAAAGCTTGGTAATCCCAGAGTGATATGATATTGCGGCGGTTCCAAGGGTTGGCTTCCAACTGCTTGAGAAGCTTATTGATGATGTCGTGTTTCTTAACGACCGCCCCGTAACGCTCACCAATAGTTCCTGTATCACCCACTTCCCAGTCATTCCAATAGTGAACATTGTACTTGTCATTGAGAACTTCTAGGCTATTCGACTGGTCTTGGTAGATCCAGAGAACTTCTTTGATGGCGGATTTGATGGCAATGGGACGCAAGGTTGTGATGGGGAATTCCCCCTTTGCCAAGTCATACTCGGCAAATGCACCCGTTACATACTTGGAGTTGGCAACTGTCCCATCCTTGTACTTGGGGCGGGCATGCTCAGAAAAGACACCGTCTTTGAGGATTCGTTCAATATTTTCTTTAAAAATCGTATCTGCTTTTGTCATTTACTCTCACCTCATTTATTATCCTAACTAGTATAGCATAAAAAAAGCTTTTCTACATGCTCAGATAATCAATAGCTTTCTTGTGTTTTTCAAATCGTTCCAGATCCTTTTCAGTAATTGTAGCTAGTCTAGATAAATCTGAATTATGTTTCAAATCTGCTAATTTGACACAACGTGCTATAGGATTCGATTTAACAAGTTCCAAATATTGTTGATAATCTTGTCCCTTTTTCTTGGTCAGTACCTGCACTGCAGTAACAACAGTCTCTGGTAAACCAGCCAATATTAGTTCTTCTGCTGTATAAGGGCTATCTTCAAGAACATCGTGCAATAGAGCGACTGCCTTTTCTTCTTGCGTATCGACCAGACTTGCTACAAAAAGAGGGGGGTTGATATAAACTACTCCAGCCTTATCATATTGTCCCTCATGTGCTTTTTTTGCGATGGACAAAGCTAATTCAAACATGGATTGTTCTGACTTATTCATTTAAAATCTCCTTTCTAAAATCAAAAAGTTAAGAGTTATTTTTACAATTATGATCTTGAAAAAGAGCCTGATGAATCACCAAGCTCTGTCATTTTTATTTTATTGCAATACAAGTGATGCTGCTCCGATAACCCCAGCGTCATTTCCTAGAGTTGCAAGAGCCAATTTTGTTGATGTACGTACTTGTGGGAAGGTATTTTCATCGTAGACTTTTTGAACACCTTGTAGAAGGAATTCTCCTGCAGCTGACACACCGCCACCGATTACGATTGTTGATGGGTTTAGGATTGAGCCAATGTTAGCACAAGCGATTCCCAAGTAACGTGAGAAATTACGGTAAACGATCAAAGCAAGATCGTCTCCTTCTTTTGCCAAATCAAAGACAGTCTTAGCGGTTACTTCTTCTCCATTATCAATCAAGCGTTTCAAGGCTGCATCGCCTTCGTATTCATCGGCATAGCGACGAGTCAAGTTGACAATCCCTGTTGCTGAAGCAACTGTCTCAAGGCAACCTTTCTTACCGCAAGTACATGCGATTGGTTGATCAAAGTCAACAGTGATATGACCAAGCTCACCTGCTGCACCAGCAACACCGTGAAGCAATTTGCCTTCAGCGACGATACCGCCACCAACACCAGTACCAAGTGTCATAAAGACAACGTCTGGTTGGTTATCACCAGCACCCATCCAACGTTCACCAAGAGCTGCCACATTGGCATCATTATCGATGAAGAATGGAATGCCCAAGGCTTTTTCAATTTTTTCTTTGATTGGTTGAAGGGTTTTCCAGTTGAGGTTGTAGGCACCAATAACAGTTCCTTTTTCACGGTCAACCACACCTGGTGACCCCATTCCAATACCTTGGAAATCCGCTGCTACCAATCCAAGCAAGTCCAAACGGTGTTGAATAGACTCAATCATATCATCTACGATATGACTTCCCTCATCCAAAATGTTAGTCTTGATAGACCATTTTTCTTGGATTTCTCCTGCTGTTGTCAAGATTGCAAATTTGATAGAAGTTCCACCAAGATCAATCCCAATAATCTTTTGACTCATCATATTCCCCTTTTTCATTGTGTAGTAATTGAAAATGCTTACAGTACTAGTATAACAAAATTCAGTTCCTTATGCAAAGGTTTGCATTAACTTTCTGGATTTTATTCTGACTTATGGTTTCCAAAGACCTGAAGCATCTACATAGTAACGTCCGCCATCAACTCGCTCATTCTTAGCCATTTTACCATCTGATTTCAAATAGTAATTTCCTTGCCATGCACTATAAACATAAGAACCATCTGATTTTAGATAATACCAAGCTTGATAGGAAGCATCATAAATCCATTCGCTCTGTGCCATTCTACCATCTGCTTTCAGATAATAGCTTCCCTGCCATGCATTTTTCACTGGATTTCCATTTCCATCAAAACAGTACCAAGCACCATCCTGCTTAACCCAGCCTCTTGTTGTTGCTGAACTTGTATCAGTTTGAGTTGTAATCTCTTGTTTTGCTTTGAAGGCACCCTTAGGGGCATTCTCCAATTCACAAGCCACACCATCATGATCACGGTCTAATTTGGCAGAATAACCAGGATCCCCCTCATGAAGATCCGAATAGCCATTAGCCCAAGCTTCCTTACAGCTAGAAAAATGGATGTTTTCTTCCGCTAAAACTGGTTGTGAAAACAAAGCCAAAACTGGCAAGGTTGCCAGACTCATTTTAAAAAATAGACGTTTGTTCATTTCTTTCTCCCATAATTATGATATCGATTTCACTATTATTTTATCAAACTTATTTCAGTAATTCAAGGAAACTTCTGGTCTTTTCTACAAACTCCTTTGGTTTTTCCTTATTCAAGACATGAGGACCGTCAGGGATAATCTGAAATTGGGATTCTGATATTAGTTTATGAAGACTTATCATAGAACTAAGATTCGGTTTATCTTTGCTACCACAAATTAACAAAGTTGGATAGGGACAATTCTTTGCAATCTCTCTTAAATCAAGTGTTTTTAATTCCTCAGAAACTCCAACCAAAAGCGATTTATCTGCTCCCTGTTTCTCAAATGTCCTTTTGGGGAGTAGTTTAAATATCAGCAACTGAATGTAAAAAGGGATATTGCCAGCTAGTTTCAATGGACAGCCTGACAAAACCAAGGCCTGAAGATTTGGCAAATCGTAACTTGACAGCTCTAATGCAAGTGCAGCTCCTAAGGACAAACCGATTAGGACAAAAGGTTCTGTCTCCTCTGACAAGTGCTGATAAATGCGCTCCTTAGCTTCTTGATAGGTAGCAACTCCGGAAGGAAATAACTCTAGGGCTTCAGAAGGATAATCTACAAGCAACTCTTGCACTTCTTTCCAACTATCTGCTGACTGACCTAGGCCATGTAAAAATATTAATTTCATTTAGTTCTCCCTTACTGACAGCTCATACAAGCCCCTGACTGCATTACAGCCATAGATAGCTTCTGCTTGGGCAAAATCTGCCAAGGTCAAGACTTTCTCTTCTACCTCTCCTGTTTCCAGCAAATGCTGACGATAAATTCCTGGCAAGATTCCAAGTCGGATAGGCGGTGTGTAGAGTTTCTCATCGATTTTCAGAACCAAATTTCCAATAGAGGTTTCAAGAAGTTCTCCAGACTTATTGTGGTAAATGATCTCTTGCTCCCCTAGGTTCAAATGCGGTCGGTGAGTCGTTTTGAAGTAGGTAAAAGCTTGTTGCAAATTGGCTTCCTGAAGGCAGAGTTGGGCCTGACAAAAGCTTGTACTAAGGGGGGTTAATACTCGGCGTTCGACTTCTATCTCTCCAGACTTACTGAGAGAAATACGTAAGCGATAATCATGATTATCATCACAAGCTTGACACTCTTCCTCTATCTTTTGTCTCAAAATTTCTGAATCAAATGGAAAGGCAAAATACCGACTAGCTTTTCTCAGTCTTTCCAGATGTTGTTCTTCAAACATCAGTTGTTTTTGGCTGATTTTTCCAGTTGTAATTAATTGGAAGCGAGCTTGTTTACGATAGAGAACTGCTGCCTTTTGATGAACCTCGCGGTATTCAGATTCCCATGTGCTATCCCATGTAATGCCTCCGCCTACTCCATAGATAGCTTGCCCCTTGTAGAGTTGAATGGTCCGAATAGCAACATTAAAAATCCATCGTCCATTTGGAAGCAGGAGACCAATCGTTCCGCAGTAGACTCCACGCGGTTGTGGCTCCAAGTCCTTTATAATCTCCATAGTCGCAATTTTCGGTGCTCCCGTTATGGAACCGCAAGGAAAAAGAGAACGGAAGATTTCAACAAGGTCAATTTCCTCTCGCAACCGACTCTTGACAGTCGAAGTCATCTGCCAAACAGTGGAATACTGCTCCACTTGACACAGACGCTCCACGTGCTCACTTCCCACTTCAGAAATACGATTCATATCATTGCGCAAGAGGTCCACAATCATCATATTTTCAGAGCGATTTTTGGGATCCTGCTCCAACCAGCTAGCCTGTTCTAAATCTTCTTTGTCAGTCACTCCCCGCTGAGTCGTTCCCTTCATTGGTCGTGTTGTCAACTCGCGGTCATTTTGCTCAAAAAAGAGCTCTGGGCTCATGGAAATCACTGCCATCTCGTCATGTTCAACATAAGCATTGTAGCCCGCCTCCTGCTCTACTACCATACGATTGTAGATGGCAAAAGGATTGGCACTTAAGTCTTGCTTGAGTTGGACGGTGTAGTTGACCTGGTAGGTGTCCCCCTGCCGCAAATGATGATGAATCTGGGCAATCGCCTTTTCATAGTCTGCTACAGATGTTACTTCCTGCCAATCAGAAGGCAAATCAACTTCATCATAAATCAGAGGAATAGGGGATGTTTCTACCCTATCATGAACTGTAAAATATAGCAGGTACTCTGCCAGTAAAGGCGCTTTATGAACTGCTAATTTCTCCTCAAAAGCAGGTGCAGCCTCGTAACTGACATAGCCCACTACATAATAGCCTTGCTCTTGGTAACTTTCCACTTGTGCCAGCAAATCTGCCACTTCTGCTACATTTCTCGTTTTCAACTCTTTAATGGGCTGGGTAAAGGTGTATCTCTCTCCCAAAGCCCTAAAATCAATCACTGTTTTTCTATGCATATTTCAAGTATAGCACAAAAAGGCAGATCCAGACAAAGCTGATCTACCTTTTTATTATTTTCTTACTATTGGTTATGCTTTAGTGAATAAATCACCAGCAAATCCATCTGATTTCTGCAAGAGTTGTTTGTAAACCTTCCATTTAAGATCTACAGTATTCTTGAAATCATTTCCTTGAAGGTCTTTTTCGACCGCTGCATCAAATAAGGTCTGAAGTTGTGCGTAAGTTGAAATCTTTTGACCATCGATTTCAATTTCAACAAAACCTCTTTGGGCTTTTTCATGTACTTCATGATACCATGCTTTCTTCCATGCTTCTAAGCTTTGGAATTTACCGTTAGAAACTTTATTAATAATAAAGTCATCACCAAGACCTTTATTTCCAGCTGCTTTAGATTCTTGTTTGTATTTGTTTGATGCATAACCTAAGAACCCGTCTAGATAACCGAAGTAACCCCACATACGGAAGGTATTATGTTTGAATGAGATTGAACCAACCGCACTCTTACTTGTATTACCACCATAAATACCTGTCATCATATTTACTACAGTATAAGCAGAATCAAATCCTTCAGTACGGTAATGACCATTTCCTGGTAATCCATGTTTCGTTGCAAAGTTTCCATCAACCAGTTGATCAATACTTGTCAGCTTCGTATTCTTTTCGTCATTATTCAAATCACGAACTAAATCCCATTGGTGTGGTTCACCAACTAAGCCATTGCGATCCGCTTTTTCACGATATTTCTTATCAATCTTCTTGAACCACTTATCATTTGTTCCAGTATTTTTCTTGATTACAGACTCAGCTTCTAAGTAATCAAGCATCATCATGGATTCATTGTAATTCTTCATGTAGTGATCGATTTTCTCACGACTATTTAACACATTTGGATTATAGTTGTAAATTTGATTTCCATCATTTTGACGTTCGTAAGCCATGTTTAATCCTAAGGCACCATATTCACCATTTGGATTTGAAACTGATGGTGATTGTAACATACCTTGAGCAAAGGCTTCAACGTCTGTTCCTTCACGGTGACGCCATGTTCCTAAGTAGGCCATACGGTCATTGATGTGAGTTGTTTCGTGAGTGAATGCAGATGTACCAAAATCACTAATCATGCTAGAGATGATGTAATATACAGCCTCTTGTGGTTGTGGATTTTGGAAGATATAAGCGTATGCACCCATTCCATTGTATCCATGCCACTTATCAGTCGGACCATAGAATTCACGAATTGGAGCAAAATCGCCTTTCTTCGTATGTCCCATACGGTCAACCCATCCCAAACCTGGTACATCATGGTTATCCCAAATTGCAGATGGTACCATATTTTCACTCTTAAGAAGATTATTTCGTACATTATCAGCAGCAAGTCTTGACCAGAAGTCTAAATAATTGATTTGTTCTTGCGCACGTAAATCAACTTGCTTCTTGAACGCTTCACGTTCTTCTGCTGTGTTCTTACCGTATTTCTCAAATGAACTAAAGGCAATGGTATTATAGGTTGTAATTAAGATCATATGCGCTTTCTTCAGATTCAGAAGTGGTAAAATATAACGTCCGTGATGTCCATTATTAATTACTTCATATAATTTATGTTTCTTATTCGCAAAATCAGGATTTGATGATTGTTTCTCAACAACATAAGCGTTATCTGCAATGTTATTCTTGAACCAAGTATTCATATCTGTTTCACTAGTGAATAATTCCATGTTGTACTTCAGGAATTCGTGTAAGTTAGCTTTACCAGTAGCACTTGCAAGAGCTCTGTTAAATGCATCATGTGATTGATCACCTTTTAGGTTGTTACCATTTGAAGCGAAGCTGATTAATCTATCAAGTACGTTAACGTTCTTACCGTAGAAATCCGGTTTGAAGGTCATCATATTTTTGATATTTAATCCGTCAAATTTAATTCCATAGTATTGGTTTAAATAAGCCAGAGCTAACATGATTTTAGCTTTGTTATCTTCAACTTTTTTAATCAATGCACGTTTAGCTGCTTCGTCCGTATTTAATTGATGGTCTTCATTTTCAACTAAAGCTTTAACTAAAGCATCAAGATTATCTTTTACTTCTTTGAAGCTTTCTTCCATGTATAACATCTTAGGATTGTTATTAATCTTACGAACTTCATCTGAATCAAGTTCAACAGAAGCTAATTTAGCTTTTATATCGCTGATCAATTGTGTCCTATCTTTAACAACCATATTTGGTGTATAGACAATATCACCTAATCCTTCAATACTATATTCACGAACTTGTTGAACTTTAGATTCTTTTTGTGTAATAGCTTTAATTTCTTTCGTCTTATCAGCGTAATGAATCATAATGTGACTAGCATCTGATAAGTCGGTCACAAATTGTCCATCTTTCATACCTGTAACAGATAAAACTTCAGTAGTTAGTAATTTAGAATCTGCGGGAATCTTATTACCTTGATTTACAATCCATTCTTTGTTGTAGAACGGTTGAAGTTTTTCAATATTACGGTAAGCAAGTTCACGAGATGCATCGTAATCCTGAGTATCTTTGTAAGTGTCAGATTTTGGTTTCACTTGGTTTAGTTTATCTTCCACAAGTGGAGCAATTTCGAATTTATCGGCTGTAATTCCGAATGACTCTATTTTCTTGTTGGCTTCTTCTAAGCTGATTTCTTGGATTCGTTTACTACGAGAATATTTGAATGAACGTTTCCCTTCACTCACACCTGTAACAACATAGTTTCTATCTATCCAATTATTTGTAAAGTATCCATCTTCATCAACAAGGTCTTTAGAACCATAGAATTCTTCACCATTTTCAACTTTCATCATTGTAACAGTATCAAGAACTCGACCCCATGGATAGTTTTTACTAATGAAACCACCAACTTCAACAGGAGTTTTCACCTTAATAGTTCCTTTAACGACAGATTGACTAGTAAATGCGTATTTATTAACCCCATTTCCATCGTAACCATTATCTGTTCTAGCAACAAGACCACCAATACGAGCTTTATTTGCTACAATATCAGCATCAACATAGGCTTTTTTAATATTCCCTTTCCAAACTTCTCCAGAAATACCACCCATATCCCAGCCTTTATCGCCGATACCAGTAAGTTTACCAACAAAGGCAACATTTTGTAATAAACCACCAACGTCCACTTTGTTTACAATACCTGCAATACCATCTTTACCAAGGATGCTACCAGTTACCTTGACATTTTCAACCGTAGCGTTTTTAGCTACTCTTGATAGTGCTGAAATATTTTCAATCCAAGGCATATTAATATTAACATTACCTAAGTTAATGTTATTAATTGTAGCGCCTTCAACATTATCAAATAACTGACGAGCCATATTGTGAATGGTATATTGTTTTCCATCGACACTTGTTAAAGTTCCGCTAAATTTACCAGGTACATATTGTTTATTCGGAGTTGGTACATTTGCTGCATTCAAATCTGCACCAAGTTTAAAGGTACCACTTGGATTAGCTTTCATAGCCGTTACTAGGTCGTTAAAGCTATAATATACATCACCATCGTGTGCTTTTTGTTTTTCAAAGTAATGAACATACTCGTTTGCCAATTTAGAAACATCTGTGTGTTGAACTAAATCAGGAGCTGTTGCAGTAACTTTAAATAACGTTTTTCCGTCTTTTTCTACTTCTTCAATCTTGTCAGCAGCCAGTCTTGTAACTTTGTTGTCGTGAGTTGTAACTCGTAGGTAGAGTGGAGCAACATCAGCTGGTTTTTCTGTCAGCAAACTAGAATCTGTTTCGTTACCGTCAGCATCCACACTCATCAAGCTTATTTCTTTGATATTTTTGATTTCAACTTTTTTGAGGTCGATTCTTAGCGTTTCTTCTTTCAGAACTTCTTCCTCATCACCCTCACCACGGTCATAAACCATCTTCGTTTCAAGTTTATAATCTTTGTAGTACTGTAAGTCTGTCAAAGAAGCTGTTAGATCTTCTGGTGAAACATTCAATGTCTTCACAATCTCATCACCTTTTTTCAGCGTTAGGGTGATAGATTTAATGGCTGCCTTACTTGGATTTTCCAAATTATAACGGATTTGAGATGATCGTTTCAAATCCTTAACATCAACAAGTGACAAACTTAAGATTGGTTTTTCAAAGTTTTTAGTTCCTAATTTAACGATACGATCTTGGTCTAACTCCAGAACCTGTTCTACAATTTTCGGTGCTTCTTCTGTTTTTAAACCTTTGATAGTTTTGTAAGTCTTGGTAACTTTTTTCTGTCCATCTTTTCCTTCTTGGACAGTAACTCTTTCACCTTTTTTCAGTTGGTCATCTTCTTTAACAACTTCCTTAAATGGAATCTTTTCAAGACTTTCTTCTACCAGAGTTCCTTCAATTGGTTTTGTCCCACGACTTATTTTTTTAGTGACTGGTTCTTTGACGACAGTGGTTGTTGTATTTAAAATTTGGTCAGTCTCAACACCTTCGAGAGTCTTATAAGTCGTTTTGGTAATTTTACTGCCCTTTTCTCCATCTTGAACTACAGTTTCTTCATCCGTATATTTGGTTGGATCCTCGATAATTTCTGTCTTATAGTCAATCTCAGTAGTAGTTTCTTTCGTAACCGCGCCCTCAGTTACTTTATATTCAGGTAACTTTTCTTGAACTAAAGATTCACCCTCTTTACCGGGTTCTTGAGTGCCTTTAACTTCAACCTTGCCGGTAAATTCTGCTTGTGGTTCTTGAACTAAGGATTCGCCCTCTTTACCAGTCTCTTGAGTACCTTTAGCCTCAACCTTGCCAGTATATGCTGCTTGTGGTTCTTGAACTAATGACTCGCCCTCTTTACCGGGTTCTTGAGTACCTTTAGCCTCAACCTTGCCAGTATATGCTTCCCGTGGTTCTTGAACTAATGACTCGCCCTCTTTACCAGTCTCTTGAGTGCCTTTGACTTCAATTTTTCCTGAATATACTGCTTGTGGTTCTTGAACTAAGGATTCGCCCTCTTTACCAGTCTCTTGAGTACCTTTAGCCTCAACCTTGCCAGTATATACTGTTTGCGGTTCTTGAACTAATGACTCACCTTCTTTACCAGGTTCTTGAGTGCCTTTGGCTTCAATTTTTCCTGAATATACTGCTTGCGGTTCTTGAACTAAAGATTCGCCCTCTTTACCAGTCTCTTGAGTGCCTTTAGCCTCAACCTTGCCAGTATATGCTGCTTGCGGTTCTTGAACTAAAGACTCACCTTTTTTACTTCTTGTATTGATAGTCGATTTTGGTTCTTTAAAGTAACCAACATACTCATATCCTTCAATATGAATAACTCCTTTAGCCAAGCCTTCATGTGTAGAAGCTGAAATAGTTTGGTTATAAGAAAGCAATTCTTTATTTTCAAATGCAAAGGCAGTAAAAGGTACAAAATTGCTGACTCCAATAGAGCTGATCAAGAGAACTCCTAGTACTTTACTGCGGTGTTTCTTTGATACTAATAGAACCGCTAGCGAGGCCGTTGTCAAGCCAAGGCCTGCTAGAGCTAGCTCCTTACTTCCTGTGTATGGAAGTTGTTGACTGTTAGTTGCCTTCTTACGATAAACTACATAAAGAATATCATCATCTTGAAATTCTGTAGGAACCTCATGGTGAATCAGAGCTTTTTCAGACTCAGTCAATTCCTGCTCTGCCAAATAACGGTAATGAACGCTATGAGCACCACCAACTTCATTGGCTTGCACCTTGTCTACTGAAAGGGTACTTGCACCAAAAAGGAAGGCCCCGATGGCTACAGGACCTACCCCAACAGTTAGCTTACGAATTGAATATTTGGTGATTTTTTCTAGTTGTTGTTTTGTTTTTCTCATTCTCACGACTTTCTAATAGAATCTTGTGGATAATGCGCACGCGCACCTCCAATTAATTTTGGACGGCTAGCTAGAGCCGTTACATGGGCATGACCAATCTCTCTCAAAAGAGGGCGAATCGGAACCTGAACATGCTTGACATGCATGCCAATTGCAGTGTCTCCAATATCCAATCCAGCATGAGCCTTGATAAATTCAACCTCAACTGGATCTTGCATAAACTTGAAGGCTGCCAACTGACCTGAACCTCCTGCATGGAGGGTAGGAAGGACACTGACTATTTCCAGGTCAAACTGCTCTGCCACCTGACGTTCAACGACGAGGGCCCGATTGACATGTTCACAACCTTGAACGGCTAGATGAATTCCATTTTCTTCTAGGATATCTAGGATGGTCTTCACAATGATTTCCCCAATTTCTTTGCTGGATTCCTTGCCAATCTGACCACCTATCACCTCACTAGAAGAAAGGCCCAAAACAAAGATAGATCCTTGCTTCAAATTGGCCTTTTCCAACACATCTTTTACAATCTGGCTTGTTTCTCTTTGAATGTCTTTTTCCTTCATACTTGATACCTCTTTTGTCATTATCTATCATATCGTTTTTTCTACGTTTTAGCAAGATAGACAATCTAGAAAGCTTGTTCAATTACGCATAAAACTCCCAGAATTGACTGGGAGTTAGCTAGTTTCTATTCTATTTATGTATATTTCAACTGTCGTACCTTTTGAGGGAATAGAATCAATCTTCATTTGGTAATCTTCTCCAAATTGAAGTTTGAGCCGTTGATCAACGTTTTGAAGACCAACTCCCCCACGTTTGAGCTGACTTTGACTACTATCGCTAGCATCTTGGAAACCAACTCCATCATCCTCAATGCGGATGACCAGTCCTGAATCCTGTTTCTGAACAGAAACTCTAATATGTCCCTGACCTTCCTTTTCCTTAATGCCATGGTAAAGAGCATTTTCTACAAGGGGTTGTAGGACCAGCTTAGGCAAGACTAGCTTATCAAAGGCAGGATTTTCATCAATCTCATATTCCAGCTTATCTCCATAGCGTTGTTTCTGGATAAAGAGGTACTGGCGGACATGGTTGATTTCGTCAGACAGGCAAATCAAATCTTTACCCTGATTGAGCGCCAAGCGGAAGTAGGTAGCCAAAGACTTGGTCACCTGCACCACACGCTGACTGTCCTGAAATTCAGCCATCCAGATAATAGTGTCCAAGGTATTATAGAGGAAATGCGGATTAATCTGGCTTGACAAGGCTTGAAGTTCATACTGACGGGTTGTTTCTTCCTGCCTGCGAATAGCTGCCATCAACTGATCAATCTGATCCAACATGGCATTGAACTGACGAGACACTTCTCTCAGTTCATAAGCACCAGCTTCCTTGGCACGCAGATTTTGAGCACCAGAAGCAATTTCCAGCATGGTTTCTCTCAAATCTTTCAAAGGGGCAATCCAACGCTTGAGACTGAACCACACCAAGCAGAGACAGGCAAGAAGAGATGTGATACTAGCCCCAAGCAAGGTCCACAAGAGCTGACTCCGAACCTGGTCTAACTTCTCCAACGAAGACACGCCAAGCACCGTCCAATCAGTTCCAGCAATCTTTTCTTGACTGACATAGGATTGGTGGTCTAGCGTATAGCCCTGCCCTGTCTCAATATAGGGTTTCATGGCCTCCATTTCGCTAGACGAACTATAAACTGTGTGTTGAGGATGATAAACAAATTCATGGTTTTCATTGATGATAAAGGCAAAGCCCTGCTGACCCAACTGAAGTTGGTTAAGATAGGCTTCCAGAGTTTCGTAGGAAATATCCAAACGAAGTACACCCAGATTAGCTCCCTTTGCATCAAGAAGTTCTTGAGTGACAGAAATAACCCACTGACTATCTGATTTACGAGCTGGTGTCAAAACGGGCATAGCACCCTGATGAATGGCCTTTTGGTACCAATCCTCAGCCATCATATCAGAGGAAGTTTTCATTTGCACACTATCATCTGTAGAAATGACTTGGCCGGATTTGGTGACCAGTACAACAGCTTTCAAATCTTGGTCTGCCTTCAAGATAGTCAAAAATAGATCTCGAATTCCCTTGACCTTGTCTTGAATGGGATTCTCAGCATAGGATAAAACATCTGCCTGCTGGGTCAAACTAGCCGAGGTGGTTTCTAATTTTTTGATATAAGACTGGATAAAGTGGCTAGTCTGACTGATAGTCGTCTGGCTATTGCCCTCAATGCTAGCCTCAATGGCTGATGAACTAGATTGATAGTAGAAAGTCCCAACCAGAGCTAGGAGAATGAGAAAGACCAGAAAGATGGAAATAACCATTCTGACTAGGAGAGAAGAACGCTTCATCGGCCTTCTCCCTTCTTAAACTGACGAGGTGTCACACCTGCAATCTGTTTAAAACGTTGGGTAAAGTAGTTCATATCTTCAAAACCAACCTTCTCTGCTATCTCATAAATCTTCAGATTTGTAGTTAAAAGCAAGAGCTTGGCTTGTTTGACACGCTCTCTCACCAGGTAATCCTGAAAAGGTAGGCCCAACTCTTTCTTAATCAAAGAACTAAGATAAGTCGGGCTAAAACCCAAGTCACTGGCCAAACTCTTCAAACTAAATTGGCTATCAGCCAGATGGGACTGGATTTTCTGGGCCATATTTCCCTCAAACTTATCAGTCAATAAATCTTGTAACTGCTCTTCTTTCTCTTCCTTATCCAACTTTTGCTTGATTTTCCCCAGCATTTCCTCGATATCCTGACGAGAAAAGGGCTTGAGTAGGTAATCATCCACACCTAGTTTGACAGCAGACAAGGCATAATCAAAATCATCGTAGCCTGTTAAAAAGACCAAATGCACCTGAGGATAGGTTTCTCGGACCAGACTGGCCAACTGGATGCCATTTAGCTGAGGCATGTTGATATCGGTTAAAATAATATCTGGCACCTGCTTTTGTATCAATTCCCAAGCCTGCCTTCCATTTTCAGCTTGACCGATGATTTCCATATCGTAGACTGCTACATTGACCAGCTTGGTCAATCCTTGTCTTACCAGATATTCATCTTCTACGATTAAGATTGTATAGGTCATGCTTCTCTCCTTTGTCACTTACTAGTATCAGTATAGCAAAATTCTCCTCTAACTGCTTAGGAAAGCCCTCTTAATCGACATAATCTAGTAAATAAGCATAGCCTTTTTCTTCCATTTGGTCTTTGGGAATAAAGCGGATAGAGAGACTATTAATACAGTAGCGCAAGCCCCCCTTGTCCTGTGGTCCATCCGTAAAGACATGACCAAGGTGAGAATCTCCAACTCGGCTCCGCACTTCCATGCGTGTCATATTGTAGGACTTATCTTCCTTATAAGTCGCAACATCTGGACTGATGGGTTGGGTAAAACTAGGCCAGCCACAACCAGACTCAAACTTGTCCTTTGATGAAAAGAGGGGTTCACCAGTTGCCACGTCCACATAGATACCAGATTCAAATTTATCCCAGTATCGATTTGAGAAAGCCCGTTCTGTTTGATTTTTCTGGGTAACTGCATACTCCTCAGGTGACAAGGTCTTTTTCAATTCCTCATCACTTGGTTTGGGATATTTGCTAGCATCAATGACGGGATAGGCTGCCTGATTGACATTGATATGGCAGTAGCCATTTGGATTTTTCTTTAGATAATCTTGGTGGTAATCCTCTGCCACGACAAAATTCTTCAAGGTTTCCTTTTCAACTGCTAGAGGTTGGTCGTATTTCTTAGCCACCTCATCAAAGACTTGGTTAATCACCTCTAAATCCTTGTCATCTGTGTAATAAACACCAGTACGGTACTGGGTTCCCACATCATTTCCTTGTTTATTTTTGCTAGTTGGATTAATAATGCGGAAATAATGAAGCAGAATTTCCTTGAGGGAAATTTGATTAGCATCATAGGTGACATGGACAGTTTCTGCATGCCCTGTTTGGTTGATCAATTCGTACTTAGTTGTTTCCCCTCTACCATTTGCATAACCTGATACGGCATCTGTCACACCGGGAACGCGTGAGAAGTATTCCTCAACTCCCCAGAAACAACCTCCAGCCAGATAAATTTCGTGCAAGTCTGCATCTTTACTCACTTCTGTTTTTTTCACTGTTTTTCCTCCTTGGCTAACTGATGCTTTCTCAATTTGCGAGCTATCTGTCTGCCCTATATTTCGCATCAATAGAAAATAGAAACCGCTTATGGCTAGGAAAAAGATTCCTGCCAAGACAAACAATTTTACTTTATCATTCATGACCTTTCTCTACCCCATTTCTTTCAATGTTTTTAAAATCATATCCTTATCCATAAAACCTGGTTGCGTTTTGACTAGCTTACCTTCCCTGTCTATAAAGGCTTGAGTTGGGTAAGAACGGACACCATAACTTTCCAAAAGTTTGCCTGATGGGTCAATTAGAACTGGGAAATTTTTATAATCCAAGCCCTTGTACCAGTTCTTAAAGTCTGCTTCAGCTTGTTCCCCCTTGTGTCCAGGAGACACCACTGTCAAGACCACATAGTCATCACCAGCATCCTTAGCAATTTCATCCGTATCTGGAAGACTGGCTAGACAGATGGAACACCAAGACGCCCAGAATTTGAGATAGACTTTCTTGCCCTTGTAATCAGATAAACGGTAAGTCTTGCCATCTACTCCCGTCAGTTCAAAATCAGCAACCGCCTGACCTTTAGTCGCAGTTTGCGAACTAACTTGTTCTGTTTTTGTTTGCTCCTTCATAGTAGATTCGTCTGACATATTTTTAGCCGAACAGGCTGCCAAGCAACAGATTGATCCTACTCCAAGGAGACATGTTTGCCATTTTTTCATTTCTTTTTCCTCTCTATTCAAATAATGTAGTCAAAATGGAAGCATTTCCCAAAAGCACCAAGATTCCCATCACGATAATGAGGAAACCACCTACTTTTTTGAGGGTTCCGAGGTAGGGATGAAGTTTTCGGAAATGTTTCAAAACATAGCTGGAGGCTAGAGCTAGAACCAAAAATGGTAGCGCTAGACCCAGCGTATAAATTAACATGAGACCAGCTCCCTGCCAAGCACCTGAACCACCTGAAGCTGCTAAAGCCAAAACAGAGCCAAGAACCGGCCCAACACAAGGCGTCCAAGCAAAACTAAAGGTCAACCCCAGTAAAAATGCCTGACTATAGCCCTTACCCTTTTGTACCTGTCTCTTTAATTGTATCCTTCTTTCCTTGTAGAGTCCCTGAAAATGTAAGACTTCCATCTGGTGCAAGCCCAAGAGAATGATAACCGCACCCGTCACATACTGAAACCAAGAAGCATAAAGCAAATTGCCTAAAAAACCAGCTCCATAGCCTAGTAAGATAAAAACAAAGGATATCCCTGCAATAAAGGCCAGAGTTCGCAATAAACTAACAAGTGAGATTGAACATTTGCCACTAGAAACCTGAGCACCATCTTTATCATCCAGTAGTACCCCTGCATAGACCGGTAACAAGGGTAAGATACAAGGAGAAAAGAAGGAAAGAATTCCAGCAAGAAAAACACTGATAAAAAAGATTATATTATCCATTGCCTTCCTCCATTCTTTGATTTGATAGGACTATTATAGCCTCAAAATTCCAGAAAAAATAGGGATAATGATAGGGAAAAATAGGAATTTAATCAGGTTATGTAAAAAATGTTGCAAAAAAAGCCAGACAAAGTCTGACTTTGATGGAAACTGAAAAGAAAATTCACTATTCTTACCTACTTATCTGATAATAAATAAGGTCCACAAGATAGCCTTTTCTCTCTACACCATTGCTAATAGTCTTGAGATAGGACATTCCAGCCTTCTCCATGACACGACCTGAAGCTGGATTAAGACTAGCATATCGTGCTCTGACATCTTGAAAACCTGCTTGAGTAAAACAAAAGTCCAAGACAGCTTTCAAAGCCTCTGTCATCATACCATGACCCCAGTATTTCTTGCCTAGCACATAGCCAATTTCACAAGAAAAATCGTTCTCATCTATTGTAACGATGCTGATATCTCCTATCACCTGTTCCGGGTTTTCTTTGAGACAAATGGCCCATTTGTAATAGTTGGGATTAGCATAAGAATCAACCCAATTACGAATCGAGTTTCGAGTCACATCGACATCAGGATGAGGATCCCAAGTGACGTAGGTTAAATTTTCAGCGGACGAAGCCCAATTCTGAAACATGGCTTCTGCATCACTTTCCACAAATCTTCTCAAAATCAAACGTTCTGTCTGTAACATTTGCGTACCGATAGATTTCATTACGCTACCTCACTTTCTGATAGATGATTCTCTGCCCAACCTCAATTTAAATTTACTTTGCTTTTTAATTTCAAGGTAATAAGCTAAAAAGGTCTCTCGGACCTTCTTCGCTTACCTGTTTCCATGCTCGGGGTAAGAACCTCCACTGGAGGTGCCTCGTTTTCCTATTTTTAGACTCGGGGTAAAAAGCTAACTCAGCAACAGCTAGAAACTAGTTTTTCATCTAATTTCTTTACGCAGTCGCTGTCTGGTTTGAAATGCGCTTTACCAATCTTTTTCAAACCTAGTCATCGTTGCAGGGGTGAGACGACGAAATCGAACTCTTCGAGTTACCGAATCTTCTCTCACTTTCTTATTTCAAGGTGAGAGGCTGAAAACCTCCACTGGAGGTTTTCACTCCCAAAAATCATCAAATACGGTGATGGGTAGGTGGCGTTTGTGTTGGCCTTTGTGCCACCAGTTTTCGATAGTCGCTTGGGCTTCTGGGCTGATTGTTTTGCCTTCTAGGTAGTCGTCAATCTCTTCATAAGTGACTCCGAGGGCTACTTCGTCAGCTAGGCCTGGTTTGTCTTCTTCTAGGTCTGCTGTTGGGATTTTTTCATAAAGGGCTGGGTCTGCACCAAGTTCCTGCAAGAGTTGTTTCCCTTGACGTTTATTGAGGCGGTAAAGAGGGAGAATATCTGCACCCCCGTCACCAAACTTGGTAAAGAAACCTGTGATATTTTCCGCAGCATGGTCTGTTCCAATGACCGCTCCGCTATGGGAACCAGCAAGGGCATACTGAGCAATCATACGGCAACGTGCCTTGATATTCCCCTTGTTGAAGTCTGAAACAGGACTACCTGTCGCTTCAACTGCAGCTGTCATAGCATCAGCAGATTCCTTAATATTGACAACTAAACTGATATCAGGCTGGATAAAGGCTAGAGCTTTTTGAGCATCTGCTTCATCGGCTTGCACTCCATATGGCAGGCGGACAGCGATAAATTTGTAGCTGTCATCTCCCGTTTCTGCTCGCAGTTCTTCCATAGTTAATTGAGCCAATCGTCCTGCTAAGGTTGAATCTTGTCCTCCAGAAATCCCTAGTACAAAAGTTTTTAGGAAGGGATGTTTTTTCAAGTATCTTTTTAAAAAATCAATGGAACGACGGATTTCTTCCTGGGCATCAATCACTGGTTTGACACCCAGCTCTTGGATAATCGTTTCTTGCAAACTCATTCTTCTTCTCCTTCACCAAGGGCTTCCTTGCGCATTTTGTCTATCAAGTCCATCTTGTCTTGCCATACATCACGAGCCAAATCCACTGGATAGTGCTGCGGATTGAGCACACGCTTGTACTCATCCCAAAGCTTGTCAAATTCCTTACGAGCATAATCCTGAATCTCAGTCAGGCTAGGCAGGTTGTAAATCAATTTTCCGTCTTTGAAGATATCCACCAAGAGAGGCACAGCATCAAAATTACGAACCGTCTTCTTGATGTAGGTATAGGTCGGATGGAACATCTTGATTTCTGTCATGCTGGCAACATCTACGCCATCATAAGTGATATAATCGCCTTCTGACTTGCCTTTTTCACGACTGGTAATGCGCCACACCTGCTTCTTACCTGGCGTAGACACTTTTTCAGCATTATTTGACAGCTTGATGGTATTGCGCATCTGGCCATTTTCATCTTCGATTGCAACAATCTTGTAAACTGCCCCAAGAGCTGGCTGGTCATAGGCTGTAATCAGCTTAGTTCCCACGCCCCAGACATCAATCTTGGCCTTTTGCATCTTGAGGTTGAGGATGGTATTTTCGTCCAAATCATTAGAAGCATAAATCTTAGCCTCTGTAAATCCAGCCTCGTCCAATTGCTGACGGACTTTCTTGGAAATGTAGGCAATATCCCCAGAGTCAATCCGCACACCCATAAAGTTAATCTGATCACCCAGCTCACGCGCCACCTGAATAGCAGCTGGCACACCGATGCGAAGGGTGTCGTAGGTATCCACAAGAAAGACACAATTTTTGTGGGTAGCAGCGTAAGCCTTAAAGGCCTCATAGTCATTGCCATAAACCTGTACCAAGGCATGGGCATGGGTCCCCAAAACAGGAATGTCAAAGAGTTTACCAGCACGCACGTTGCTGGTTCCATTGGCACCACCAATCATCGCTGCGCGTGTTCCCCAGATAGCCGCATCCATCTCTTGCGCCCGACGTGTCCCAAACTCCATCAAAGGCTCATCTTCAATGACTGAACGAATACGAGCTGCCTTAGTAGCCACCAAGGTCTGGTAGTTGACGATGTTCAAAAGAGCCGTTTCTACCAATTGACATTGGGCTAGAGGGCCTTCCACCTGCACAATCGGTTCATTAGCAAAGACCAAGTCCCCTTCTTGGGCAGAACGAACGGTCAACTCCAACTTGAAATTGCGGAGATAGTCCAAGAATGCCCCATGATAGCCTAGCGACTCCAAATAGGCAATATCACTATCTGAAAAACGCAGGTCTTCAAGATAACTCATAATTCTTTCCAAACCTGCAAAAACCGCATAGCCATTCTTAAAAGGCTGTTGGCGGAAATAAACCTCAAAGACCGCCTTTTTATTGTGAATTCCTTGGTCAAAGTAAACCTGCATCATGTTAATCTGGTACAAGTCCGTGTGCAATGTCAAACTATCATCTGGATACATACTTTTCCTACTTCCTTAGCTAGAAACCCATGAAAATTTTCAAGAACTTTCATGTATTCCAATAAATTAGTACTATTATAACACATTTTAGCTGGATTGAGAAAAGAGTAACAAGTTATTCACCACTCTCCAATTCATCCATATCTTGTTCAAACTTTTTCTGAGCCCATTCGCCATAGCTCTTCAGACCAAGATTGCCGATAAAAACCCAAGGAAGGTAAATAACATAAGTAATTGCCCAAGCAGACAGGTATTTAACATTCAAAGGATTGTGCTGATAAATTTCTATGTTGAATTGATAATTCTGTAACATCAAAAGAGCCGTAATAGCCAAGGTTAGTAAAAAACAACCCAAAATCGTAAAATGAAAACGACTATAGTAGGTCACTCCCAGATAACGAGCACGATTGAAAAAGAAGAAAATTCCTACTATCAGAGTATAGACTAGAAAATTCGGATTAAAAATAGAGGGAGCTAATACAGCCACCAAATAGCTTAGAAGCACAAGCCCAATGAAGAGGGTAAAGGATTCCGCTCCAGCTTTATTGATTAGTTGTTCTTCTCTTTCGTCAAGTAATTGATAATGAATAAATTTATTTACCATCTTCTTCCTCCCAAAATAGTTGATCTAAGGTTTTCCCTAAACATCTGCAAATGGACTGGCAGAGCGAGAGACTGGGATTGTATTTCCCTGCCTCTATCAAACCAATAGTCTGGCGTGTCACACCAACAGCCTCTGCCAGTTGACCTTGAGTTAAATCAAGCTCAACCCGAGCTAATTTTAATTTTAAATTTTTAGCCACCTGCGTCCTCCTTATAGTTTTAATACTCATCTACTCTTAAAAAATCCAAAACTAACACAAGCTGTCAGCTATTTATTATAACCTCATTAATTAGCACTCCAATATTATCTTCAACCTAAAATCAGTATGTTGGATTGTTTGAAATAAACTTCCTAGTTTACTCTTTTATTTTTGTTTAGTATTAGCTTTAGTAGAATCTTTTAAACGAGTTTTTATTGCTTGTACTTCTTGTTTAGTTTAGTTGGTTTCATATTACTATTATATAATGCTTTTGGAAATGAGTCTAGTATAAGTCAAAAACGTGGTGAACAGCAAGAGAAGGAGCATACCAAGATGACTGATTTTTTGCTGGTTTTAAGTATGCAAAATAATACTAAACGAAACTAAAATGAATACTTCTTGCTTTTCTTGAGAGTGAAAAAGTACAATAAAATGATTGTAGTGATTACCACAAGATACTGACTAATAGACATCGTATTTGAAGCCACAAATACAGGTAAAGAATAAAAAGGAAGAAGTTCAATTGCTTTGATAAACAAATCATTACTAGTATTCATCATAATCGTATTTAATATATTAGGGATAAAGAGTAGTAAAGCAACTAAAATACCAAATATCAAGCCACTTTTCAATTTGTATAAATAGAAAATGTAAGATAATAGAAAATAAAATAGGACTAACAAAATTGTATTGACTACAATAGCTACTATAAAATCTAATCCTAAATCACCTGGAACACCCAATTTACATACGATGACTAGTAGCACAATGCCATTCAAAGCATAAATAATAGAAACTGAGATGGCATATAGAAAATTAGACAAGACGTAAATCATCCGATTTTTCTTTTGATTATAAAATAAACTGATCGTATTGTTAGAAAAATCCCTGCTAATAATTCGGTTAGCATGTATAACAGCCATTAACATACCGAGCATAGCATAAAAATTTGAAATATGCTTAATACCAAGTGATGTCCCTTGAGTCTTTAGAATAAAGAATGTAACCAGTATCGGCGGTATAAACGAGATAATCAATCCGAGATATATTACGCCTGATGAATATAAATCTCTTATATTTTCCTTAAGAAAATTCAATTTATTTAATTTCATGATTATAACCTTCCTTTATTTTGAACGATTTAGATAAATATCTTTAAGCGTCTCTTTTTTAGTTTCAAAATCAACTACTTTAATAGAGTTTTCGTTAAAAAATTTAAAAAGCTCACTACTTTGAATATTCCCAGACATAGTAATTTTCAGTCCCTCTTCCTGAACAATATCCCCAAATTCTTGTTTGGTAAGGAAAATGTCTTTATCTGTAGCTGATGAAAAAGCTATCTCAAACAAGCAATTATGTCTATCTTTTCCTACTTTTTGGAATGTCAAAAGCCCGTTCTCCAAGAAAAGGACCCTCTCACAAATTTCTTCAATATCTTCTAATTTATGACTCGATATTAAAATTCCCACATTTTCATGTAAAGCTAAGTTTTTTAGAACTGCTAAAACTATTTGTGATGATTCAATATCTAAACCATTAGTCGGTTCATCTAAAATCAATATATCAGGTTCCGTAACGAGAGTTAGAAGCAAAGCTAATTTTTGTTTTGTACCTAAAGAATAGGTCTTTACTTTTTTATTAATAGACTGAGTCAAATCTAACTCTTGGATCAAACTTCCAAATCTTTCTTTATTGTAGTCAACACCATATAAATTTGACAAATATTTTAAATTCTCTAAACCTGTTTTAGATAAAAATAATTTTGGTTCTTCGATTAAATACCCAACATTATCACTACTTATAATATTCCCTGAAGTCGGTTGATTATTCTGAACAAGAATTTTCATCAATGTACTCTTGCCAACTCCGTTTCTCCCTACTAGACCAACAATTTCACCCTTATTAAGTGCAAAATTTATATCTTTGAGAATGATTGAATGAGCATAATGCTTACTTACATTTATAACTTCCATTTTTTATTCCTCCATTAACATTCTTGGTTTTCTCTTTGATTCTCATTAATTTTAAAAAGTTGCGCCTCTTTTTAACAACATTATATCATATATCTAACTTAATGCAATATATAAATGTCATTTTGTAAAATTTTATTAACAAAAAACTCTCTACCACCTAAATGATAGAGAGTTTTCTGCTTATTCAATTTTCTCAAAACATCTACAGCATCGTAGGATTTCACATCTAATGTCTTAGCTACGACTGTATTGTCCTCAATATCGTCTAGAAAGACACAATTTGTAGATTATAACTGCTACTTATCGATAGTTACTCATATCCATTAGTCCACCTCCATACTTATGTCAAGCCCCCTCTTTACTTTATGATTTCATATTCTCCTTACAAATCTTTTTGGTAATAAAATCTTTTTCCTGTGTAGGGATAGTCTTGTAAGGTAAAAACTTCCTTGTAGCCATGCATTTTATAAAAATCTGGAGCTTGAAACTGGTAAGTATTGACAAAAGCAAAACGACAGTTTCGATTCTTAGCTTCAGTTTCTGCTTGCTGCAATAGGTTTGAACCGAGTCCTTGCCCTCTCAGTTCTTCTTTTACAAATAAATACTCGATTTCTAGCCAATTTCCAAAAGTCTCTGCTATCAAACCTGCCATGAGATTGCCCTTTTCATCTTCGACATAAAGATTAAGTGGCTCACTTTCAGCCTCTTCTCTTTTTGAACGGTTATAAACACGAATCAGATTCCCTATTTCTTGTGATTTATGGGATTCTTTATTTTCCAATCTAAAGTACATCTAAACCTCCTCGAAAACTGATACAGCTTGATTATAGTCTTATTTCAATAGACTGTCAAACTAGCAAAAACCCACCAACCGGAGTTGATGAGTTTCAAATCTATTTTCTAAATTTCCACTGGCTGTAAATCCCAAAACCGATAATCCAGATAGCTGAACCGATTGCTCCGACAAATGTAGACTCTTGTAAAAAGAGAGTTACAAAGACAAAGGCAAAGAAGAGCATGGTTAAGGGATTTAGGAAACGATAATGGGGCATGAGATAGCCGTCCGCCATAAAGTCCTGTGACTTGCGGTATTTAAGGTGAGCCACCATAATCAAGATATAAATGGCGATATAGACACCTGATGATGATGCCGTAATCAAGGCAAAGGCATCCGACACACCTGGCAAGATGTTGATAAAGGCTGCTAGGGCAATCAAGATTGCTGAGGCAATGATGGCATTTTGTGGCACGTTGTGGCGAGAGAGAGTATCTGCCTTAATTGCTTTTAGGAAGCGATTTGGCGAATCATGGGCAATCTGATACAAATGACGACCTGTTGAGTAGAGAGTTGAGTTAAGGGCAGATGCTGCTGACGTCAAGACGACAAAGTTAATCAAGGCTGCTGCCCACTTGACACCTGCCAATTCAAATACTGTAACAAAGGGAGAATCAGCCGATGCAAGTTCACGCCACGGAATGATAGCCATGATGGCTAAGAGAGCACCTCCATAGAAAAAGGCGATACGCAAAGGAATTTCCTTAACGGCTTTTGGCAAGACCTGACGTGGATTTTTTGTTTCTGAAGTCGTTACCCCGATAAACTCAATCATGAGATAGGCAAAGAAAACCATCTGGAAGGCCATGACAAAGTTAACTCCACCATTAGGAAATAGTGAGAAATTGTCGGCGATATTAGCCAAACTTGCTACTCCATGTGGTGTCTTAAAGCCTGTCAAGACCATAAAGACTCCTGTGGCAATCATAGCTAAAATAGCCACAATCTTGACCATAGCAAACCAAAACTCAACTTCCCCAAAAAGTTTCACCGCAATCAAATTGACCAAGGCTAGAATAGTCAAAAATCCAATCTCAATCATCCAACTTGGCCAGCTAGGGAACCAAAACTGGACGTAGTGAGAGATGGCTGTAATTTCCGCCATACCGATAAAGACAACGGATAGCCAGTAGGACCAAACTGAGAAATAACCCCAGCCCTTACCCAAATGGCGCGTGATAAAGTTGATAAAGGTATGTTGCTCAGGGTCTTGGTAGAGCATTTCTCCAACCGCACGCATCATGAGGAACATGAAGGCCCCTGTAATCATATAAATCAGTACAATGGAAGGACCTGTTAGGCTGATAGAGCGCCCCGCTCCCAAAAAGAGTCCTGTTCCGATTGTTCCCGCAATGGCCATAACCTGCACGTGACGATTGGTCAGACCACGCTCCATCTTATTTTTTTTCTTCTTTGAACTCATAACGTCTCCAATTCAATTTAAAATGGAAAAAGGAGTGAGTGAAGCGCACTGCCTCCCCACTCCTTTTTTCTATTTTTAGGCTGTTTTTTCAACCTTCAAGATTTTTACATCATAGCTACCAACAGGTGTTTCAATGGTTGCTGTGTCACCTGTTTTCTTGCCAATCAAGGCTTGTCCAATTGGGCTTTCATTTGAAACTTTACCCGCAAAGGCATCTGCACCGGCTGAACCTACGATAATATAAACTTCTTCCTCGTCCTCACCAATTTCTTGGATAGTGACTGTTTTTCCAATCGCCACTTCATCATCGGCAACTGAGTCGCTATTGACGATTTCAGCATAACGGATTTTTGTTTCCAAGCTAGAGATTTGTCCTTCGACAAAAGCTTGTTCATCCTTAGCTGCTTCGTATTCACTGTTTTCTGAAAGGTCACCATATGAACGGGCAATCTTAATGCGTTCTACCACTTCTGGTCGGCGGACCAATTTCAATTCTTCTAATTCTTTTTCAAGTTTTTCCTTTTCCGCTAGGGTCATAGGATATGTTTTTTCTGCCATTTTTCTCAACTTTCTTTCGATAGTATTGAATCTCTATCTGAGATTCTCATTGTTGTAGTCTTAGTTTGAACTACTATTTTGAGTAAGCTTGCTATTGACGTGTTCAGCTACATTACGATCATGCTCTTCCTGTGTCACTGCGTAATAGACTTTACCATCTGTAACATTGGCTACAAAGTATAGGTTCTCACTCTTTGTTTGGTTGATACTTGCTTCAATCGCGTCCTGACTTGGACTATCTACTGGACCAGGCATCAAACCAGGTTTTGTATAAACATTGTATGGTGAATTAATTGATGTATCAATTCCAGCATCATCTGCTAGGCTAATATTTTGACCAAGCTTCCCTTGGGCATACAAGATTGCAATATTGCTTTGAAGAGGCATGCCGAGATTCAAACGGTTGTAGAAAACACCTGCAATCAACTTACGGTCTTCAGTCTTAGCACCTTCTTTTTCAACAAGTGAAGCAATTGTTAGCAATTCATTGACTGTCAAGTTTTTAGACTTAATTGCACTATAGTGCGGCGTCAAGGTCTTATCCATAGCTGCCAGCATCTCATCAATCAAACTTTCAATAGTTGTGCTTTCCTTGATAGAGTAGGTCGCTGGGAAAAGATAACCTTCCAAACGGTAACGAGCCCCACTTTCTTTCGTTGGCAAGCTTTCGAGTAGGTTTGGATATTTAGCAACTTCTTGACTGATAAAGTTGTCATCTTGCACTTTAGCCAAGAAAGCTTCCGCTGTCAAAGGTTCTTTAAATTCACCTTGTAATTGGCCTACAGCTTGGGCGATTTGATCAATTGTATATCCTTCTGGAATCGTTAAATCTGCAAGTGAAGGTTCTTGAGGTTCAGGAGTACCACCTTTTTGGAGTTCCTTAATGATATCCTCTGTACTCATGCTCTTTTGCAAATTGTAATATCCAGCCTTCAAATCTGAATAATTTTTATATTTAGCATAAAAAGCAAAAATCACTCCGTGTTTAATCACACCAGAATTTTCAAGTACTGAGCCAATTTCTTGGACATTGGATCCTTCTGGGATTTGAACAGTTACATACTGCTTAGAATTAGCGTCAACTGGTAATAAAGATGACTGGACGTACTGGTAACCGAAGTAACCACCTGCCGAAATCAAGGCAAGGAAAATCAGTAGAGAAATGAAGAAAGCCTTCAAATGTGATTTTTTCTTCTTGACTGGTTTAACTGTCTCACGACGACTACGACTCGGAGTTTCAGAAATGACTTCAACAGCTTCCGTTTCCATAACTGGTTCTGGTTTTGTTACTTCTTTCTGAGGCACTTTTTTAGCTTCAGTCTTATAAGAAACAGCTACTCTTGTTGGAGTTACGTTGAAATCTTCTTCGACCTTTTGTGGACGATTAGTCTCTGGCCCTGGAACCGGTCTTGATGGACTTGCTTCAACTGGTGAAGCTGGAACATCTTGACTAGGGTGACGAGGAGTAATCGGAGCTTCTACTCTTGATTCATCTGCCGGTGATGCAGGCATATCCTCACTAGGATGTTTTGGAACACGTGGTGCATTCTCCATAATTTTTTCAACAGCTGATAGGGATGCAACCATAACATCTTCATCTGCGAGTTTTATTTCAGGAACAAATAGAGCTTCTTTTTTCTCTGCAAGTTCAGTGGCCTCTTGGCGAATCCCTTCATAACGTTTTACTTTTTCTAAATCACGTAAAATCTGCTCTTTAAAGCTTAATTTTTCGTCTTCTCTTGGCTTTTCACTCAAAAGTTTATCCTCCTCGTTGACAATCCATAATATTATATCTTAAAAACGAAAGAAAAGCAACCTAGCATGCTTTTCTAGCTTATTTTTTAGCTTCCCAGACCATATCATACCATGTTTCCCCTGCAAAGGTTGACTGGGACTGGCCTTCATTGACAAATCCATGTTTTTCGTAGTAAGTAATGAGATAGTCATGACAGGTTAGGTTAATGCCTTCTCTTTCGTGTTCAAGAGCTAGTTCTTTCAAAGCTGTTAGCAATTTCTGACCTAGTCCTATTCCCTGTGCCTCCTTGGAAATAGAAAGACAGGTCACAGAGATATAACCACCAGGCTCATGACTATAATCTTGTATATCTTCTGTAAAAGACTGATCTTGCAGATGGCGGTGGGGGACAACTGGTCCCTCTATATAACCAATAATCTTACCCTCTTTTTCTGCAACTAGAAAAGAGGTCTGAATTTCTCGCAAATGCGCCTCAAAAACAGAGCGAGGAATGGCTTCTTCGATCGAAAAATTTTCTAGTTCAATCTCAACGATATGATCTAAATCTTCTAATCTTGCTTTCCTAATTTCCATTGTGCCTCCTAAAAAAAGAGATTAAACCAAATCATACTAAAACATTGACTAGCTGCATAAAGCGAATCTGTCTCTTCTTCATCAATAAAACCGTTCATTTCAAAATAGGAAAGCAACTCATCCGGACTCTTCAAACGAATAGCTTTGTAATCCAGCTCAACTGCCACATCTTTCAAAGCCGCAAGAAGAAGCGTTCCCAATCCCTGTCTCTGATGGTCAGCCTCGATGACTAAAGAATGTATTTCTAGACATTTCGGATTGTGTGGGTAAGGACCACCTAGAACATAGCCTAGAAGCTGATTTTCATCCCTAGCTAGAAGAAAGGTATCCGCAGACTTACGGATACTTTCTTCTAAAATATGGGAAGGTTGCTGCTTTTCAGCTGGAAAAGATGTGGCCTGAAGTGTCTCTATCTCAGCCAAATCAGACTTACTTGCCTGAATGATCTTAATTGGAATTTCCATGGGAAAATCCTACTGAACATTGCTTGTCAAGTTAGACAAGAGTCGCTCAAATGAGTATTCATAGGTTTGGATATCTCCTGCTCCCATAAAGACGTAAACAGCATTGTCATGGTCTAGGAGTGGGGAAACATTTTCAACAGTGATCACTTGGTGTTTCTTATTGATTTTATTGGCTAGGTCTTCTACCTTGACATCACCATGGTCCACTTCACGAGCAGATCCATAAATTTGCGCTAGGTAAACAGCATCCGCTTGATTCAAAGCGTGGGCAAATTCGTCCAACAAGGCAATGGTTCTTGTAAAGGTATGCGGTTGGAAGACTGCTACAATTTCCTTGCTTGGGTATTTCTGACGAGCCGCATCCAAGGTCGCAATAATTTCTGTTGGATGGTGGGCAAAGTCATCGATAATCACCGTGTCATTGACAATTTTCTCAGTAAAACGACGCTTAACACCGGCAAATGTTTTCAAGTGCTCACGCACCAAGTTCAAATCAAATCCTGCTGTGTAAAGAAGACCAATAACGGCTGTCGCATTCATGATATTGTGACGACCAAAGGTTGGGATGTGGAATTGACCCAATTCTTGTCCACGGAAGTGAACCGTGAAGGTTGAACCAGTTGTTGAACGAAGAAGCTCACTAGCGACAAAGTCATTACCTTCTGCTTCAAAACCATAATAATAAATTGGTGCATCAGACGTAATTTTACGCAATTCTGCATCTTCACCATAGACAAAGAGACCCTTGGTAATTTGTTTTGCATAGTCGTTAAAGGCATTGAAAACATCCTCGAGACTTGTGAAATAGTCTGGATGGTCAAAGTCAATATTGGTGATAATAGAGTATTCTGGGTGGTAGGGCATGAAGTGACGCTCATATTCGTCAGATTCAAAGACAAAATATTTGGCATTAGCTGATCCTCGACCTGTCCCATCCCCAATCAAAAAGCTAGTATCTGTAATGTGAGACAAGACATGAGACAACATACCTGTCGTTGAAGTTTTGCCGTGCGCTCCAGCAACTCCCATGCTGACAAAGTCGCGCATAAAGCTACCTAGGAACTCATGGTAACGTTTGTAGCTGATTCCATTTTGGTCCGCATAGGCAATTTCGACGTTGTTATCTGGACGAAAGGCATTTCCAGCGATAATTTCCATATCACCGTCTAGATTCTTTTCATCAAAAGGAAGAATAGTAATCCCTGCCTGCTCAAGACCACGTTGAGTAAAGTAGTACTTTTCAACATCTGATCCCTGTACCTTATGCCCCATTTGATGCAACATCAAGGCCAAGGCACTCATCCCTGATCCCTTAATTCCGATAAAATGATATGTCTTTGACATGTTTTCTCCCCTATTCAGTAATTCTTGTCAGATTCAACTCTTGGGCAACCTGACGTTCTTGTTCTTTTTGTTGATTCTTTTTATTGTAGATTTGGCTCTTCTTCAGAAAATCATAATTATTTTTCTTTGGACCTGAAGTTTCTTTTGGCTCAGATTGAGTCGAAATATTGCTCACTTCTTCCGCCAAGATGTAATGAGACTGGGTCAATTTTTGACTATATTTGACAAATTCACCAGGATTTTCCTTTTGGAAAGGCGCGGTAGGTTGATTGCCCTGCCTAACTAGACTTGGATGAGAATGGCGTCTTGTAGGAGTAATATCCTTAGTCAGATAACTTGCTGAGCGTTTCTTTTTCAAATCCGCACGCGCTTCTTCACGCGCCACCTCCGCATAGCTCTTTCCTTCTTTTTTAACTCCTAAACCAGATTTCTTAGGTTTCTCTACTGGTTTTTCAATCGGTTTTGCTGGTTTTTCTTCAGTAATAGGGGCCCACTCCAGATAATTCTTATCACGGTATTCTCCCTTGATATTACTGATAAAGTCAGACTCATCATAGAGGTCCATAACCGGCATCTCAGTCAGCATGACCTCGTCATCTGACACCAATGGAAATCGTTCTTCTCTCATTTTCTATTTCCTTTCAACACTTCATTATAGCGTATTGTCTTGATTTTTCAAGTGCTGGCTTCAGAAATTCCCAAAATTTCTCTAATTTCTGCTAGGGTCAGACTGCCACGTGACTCTGTGCCGTCCAATACTTGTGACACCAGATGTTTCTTCTGTTCTTGGAGTTCTTGAATTTTTTCTTCAATGGTTCCCCTGGTCACCAAGCGATAGACCTCAACCGTTTCTTCCTGCCCCATCCGATGGGCACGGCCAATGGCTTGCGCTTCCACCGCAGGATTCCACCAAAGGTCAACCAAAATCACTGTATCAGCACCTGTCAAGTTCAGACCGACACCACCAGCCTTAAGAGAAATCAGAAAGGCATCTCTTTCTCCTTGGTTAAAGGCCTTGGTCATGTCTTGTCTTTCCTTGGCTGGGGTTGAACCCGTAATTTTAAAGGATGTCATGCCCAAGTCTGGCAGTTCTTGTTCAATTTTCTCCAACATTCCCTTGAACTGCGAGAAAATCAAGACACGGTGTCCGCCGTCTGCCACCTGTACCAGCAGGTCTCGGAGACTATCCAGTTTGCCACTGGCTCCCTGATAATCCTCCATAAAGAGGGCAGGAGTATCACAGATTTGGCGCAAGCGCATCAAACCAGATAAAATTTCCACCCGACTTCGCTGAAATTCCTGATCTGAAACTTGAGCTAGACGGTCCCTCATCTGTTGCAACTGGGCTAGGTAGATAGCCTTTTGCTGGTCTTCCAGTTCATTTTTATAAACCACTTCAATCAAGTCTGGCAATTCAGTCAGAACTTCTTCTTTCTTGCGCCGCATCACGAAAGGCTTGATAAACTGAGCCACTCGCTCTGCTGACAATTTCATAAATTCTTTCTTGCTTGGCAGGAGTCCTGGCATGACGATTTGGAAAATAGACCACAACTCACCCAGATGGTTTTCAATAGGAGTTCCTGACAAGGCAAAAACTGACGGCACCACAAATTGTCTCAAGGTCTGGGCTATCTTGGTCTGGGCATTTTTCATGACCTGGGCCTCATCTAAGAAAAGGAAGTCAAAGGCCATCCCCTGATAAAGATCGCTATCCTGACGGAAGGTGGCATAGCTCGTCACATAGATTTGATGGCTTTCAGCAAGAATCTCTTCACGACTAGCTTTCAAGCCATGAACAACAGCTACATCCAACTGTGGGGCAAACTTCTGAAATTCATCTGCCCAGTTGTAAATCAAACCTGACGGAGCTAAAATCAAGACCCGACTTTCTTTTGTCACTTGACTGGTCAAAAAAGCAATGGTCTGCAGGGTTTTACCAAGTCCCATATCATCAGCCAAAATCCCACCAAAACCATAATGATGGAGCATCTGCAGCCAGCCGATTCCCTTTTCCTGATAATCTCGTAAATCAGCCTTAACCTGAGTTGCCTGTCGAGGAAAATCCTCTGGATGCGTCAAATCGTGGGCCAGATTCTGAAATTCTTGTGAAAAAGAAACACGGTCACGCCCTTCAAAAAGATGAGCTAAACTGTAGGCCAAGGGTTTTCGAGCCTGCAAAGCCCCATCTTTTAATTCAAGCTGCCCCAGTTCCTGTAGATTTTGGCGAATTTTCTTGGTTTCTTCATCGAAAAAGTAGACTTGATTAGACGCATCAATGTAAAAATCTTGATTGGCAACCAAGGCCTGCATGGCTTGGTCGATTTCCTCCTGGGCAATATCTTGAAAATCAAACTGAATTTCCAAGAGACCTCCCTTGGAAGCAATCTGCACTTGAGGGCTTGCTAGACTATAAATTTCTTCTAGCTTATCTGATAGATCAACATTCCCGAGTTTTTCAAAGCCTGGAATGATTTCATGAAAGAAATGATAGACAGACTCCGCTTTTAAGGCCTGACGCCAAGATTGAAAATCTGCTTCAAAACCAGCTGCCAAACAGACTTGGAAAACTCTTTCTTCTAAATCAGCATCACTCGAAAATGGCAATTCTTCTAGCTCTTGTCGGCTAGATACCTGTCTATTTCCATAATCAAACTGAATTTCCAAACGAATCCGATTATCCTCTTCCCTGTCAAAGTAAAAAGATGGTGCAAAAGTTTTGATTTGTAGACGTTCTGGAGCTGAAACGGTGCCCATCTGGCCAAAGAGCGTTAGACAAGAAGCCAACTTATCTCGGTCACTGCTATCAAATTGCAGGTATTTCTTTCCATGTTGATCCAAAGGCAGCGCTTTGATTTCCTTGAGAAGACGCATCTGCTGGTCTGTTAGAAAATAAACCTGTCCTTTATGGAAAAGCACAGCTCCCTGATAAAAGGCATTGACCCTCGGACTCTCATGGATTTCCATTTCAAAATAATCCGAGTATTCTGTTACTGTAAAGGCAAAGAGATTGGCATCAGCATGCATATCCTGAAAAAGTAGAGTCTGGTAGCTATCCACTTGATGGTCAAATTGAAAATGCGGCAAAGTCATCAGTAAATTCACACCCTGCTCAAAAAAGGTCAGAGGAAAAAAGAGGTGCCGACCTTGGTTTTGGAAAAAGAGGTCTGGAGCCTGTCCTTCCTCCACTAGTCCCCGCAAGAAAGTCAAAAGTTCTTTGCTGGCCTCATCAAAGGATTCCCAAGAAAGAGACTCCTCATAAATCTTGCCAATCATATAAGGTTTTCTCTTCTCAACGACTTTTAAAAAGAGTGGAATATCCCGAATGACGTAGTATTTTTGGCTATTGATTTGCCCGATTCTCAGAGTCCACAGGATATGATTGGTTCCTGCTTCCACCTGACCCACAGCCGACAACTCATAGGAGCGGTCTGATTTTGGAGATAAGATTCGGTCCAAAAATTTGCCACCCAAGGTCACCTTGGTTTCAACAGCCTCTTTTTCTTCATGACCTTCTTCCAGACCCTGCAAAATGTCCTGACCACGCTCATCATTTTTCAGAAAATGCTCTAGCGCAGCCAAATGCACACAGTAGCCCCTCTTTTGGAAAAAATCGCAGGCACAAAAAACCAAATCATCCTCTAAACTATAGCGCAGTTCCTCTTCTGCAACGCGAGCATAGAGCCGATTGTTCTTTTCCTTGATGATGTCAACCTTACCAGTTTCATAAAGGGCAACGCCTTCGATACGGACTTTCCCCGGAATCAATTTAGCCATATTTTTACCTTTACCTTATCTTTTTATTATACCATATTTTCCCCTATGAAAATAGCCTTCTAGGAAGACTTTTCTCCTAGAAGGCTGGATTTTTAAAGTTTAGCAAAAGTCGTCACAATCCGCTGACAAACTTCTTGCAGCAGGGATTTAGGCATGGCTACATTGAGGCGGGCATGAAGACTTCCTTCATCCCCATAATCCAAACCAGGATTGAGGATAACCTTGGCTTCATTTCTCAAAAGCTCTTGTAATTTTTCATCAGTCAGGTCATAGGCTGAAAAATCAAGCCAAATCAAGTAGGTTCCTTGCGGTTTCATGACCTTGATTTTAGTCTCTTTTCCAAATAAATCCACCACATAATTGATATGGTCTTCAAAGACTTGCTTGAGTTCCTCTAACCAATCTTTACCGTATCGATAGGCAGCTTCTGTCGCCAAATAACCCAAGCCTGAAATTTCATGCTGGTTATTGGCCAACTGGCGTTTCTGGTAAGCCAGTCTCAACTTAGGATTTTCAATGACTGCATATGAATTTTTTGTTCCAGCAATATTAAAGGTTTTAGTGGCACTAGTCAAGACGATAGCAAATTCTTTAAAGTCAGGATTGATGGTATTGAAGGAATGATGCTTGTGACCAAAGAGGGCCAAATCTTGGTGAATCTCATCTGAAACCAAGAAAACACCGTGTTTTTGGCAGAGTTGGCCAATCTTCTCCAACACTTCCTTTTCCCAAACACGTCCACCAGGATTGTGAGGGTTGCAAAGAATATAAAGTTTGACATCCTCTTCTACCAAATCCTTTTCAAGTCGGTCAAAGTCAATCTCAAACAGACCATCCTTTTCCACCAAAGAATTGGTAATCAATCTACGGTTGTTCAACTTGACACTGCGAGCAAAGGGTGGATAGACAGGTGTGTTAATCAGAACCGCTTCGCCTTCTTTTGTAAAGGCTTGAATAGCTGTTGAGATGGCTGGTACCACACCCTCGATAAAGACAAGAGCCTCTTTATCAAAGTGGTAACCGTGTTGTGTAGCTTCCCACTTTTGAACTTCCTTAATTAACTCTTCACTGGCATAGGTATAACCATAAACCAGTTGATCAGCGTAAGTCTGCACGGCTTGGCGGATTTCAGGCAAGACTACAAAGTCCATATCCGCTATCCAAGCTGGTAGGACTTCACTATCCGTTTCTGCTTCTTTCCATTTATAGGTATGGTGCCCTAAACGATTGGGCAGGCTTGTAAAATCATATTTTCCCATCTTTGTCTTATCCTTCTAATGCTTGGCGCAAATCTGCAATCAAATCTCTAGCATCCTCAATCCCAATAGACAAGCGCAAGAGGTCATCTGTCAAACCATAAGAATGGCGCACTTCTGCTGGAATATCAGCGTGAGTTTGCGTCGTTGGATAAGTAATGAGACTTTCTACCCCACCTAAACTTTCCGCAAAAGAGAAGACCTTGAGACTGTTCAAAATGTGAGGAATGCGTGTTTCATCGGCTATTTTAAAGGAAATCATACCTCCACGACCAGTATAGAGAACTTCCTTGACTGCTGGAGAATCCTTCAAAAAGGCAACCACTTCTTGGGCGTTAGCTGTTGAGCGCTCCATACGAAGAGACAAGGTCTTGAGACCACGAATCAATTGATAGCTGTCAAACGGTGACAAGACTGCCCCTGTCGTATTGAGATTGTAAAAAAGCTTCTCGTATAGTTCTAAACTATTGGTCACAACCACTCCAGCCAAGACATCATTGTGACCTGCTAGATACTTGGTTGCTGAATGAAGGACGATATCGGCTCCATCTTCAATTGGACGTTGGTAGATAGGACTGTAGAAAGTGTTGTCCACCACCACTTTGGCACCCTTAGCATGAGCTAATTTTGCCAGTTTTTCGATATCAAATTCCAACATCAAGGGGTTGGTTGGGGTTTCGATATAGAGAACATCCACGTCCTTTTCTAACTCGGCAATCAACTCTTCTTCTGTATTGGCATAGGTAAAATGGAAACGGCCTTCCTGCTCCACTTGGTTAAACCAGCGGAAAGAACCTCCATAAAGGTCACGCACAGCCAAGACCTTACTTCCTACTGGGAAGATACTAAAGGCCAGTACAATAGCTGACATCCCTGAGCTAGTCGCTAGGGCATAGTCCGCGAACTCAATAGCCGCCAAGACTTCTTCAGCCTTGCTACGAGTTGGGTTTTTAGTGCGCGTATAGTCAAATCCAGTAGATTGACCAAACTCTGGATGCTGATAAGTCGTTGAAAAATGAAGCGGTGTCACCAAAGCACCTGTCGCTTTATCTGATTTAATGCCCGCCTGGGCCAAAATTGTGTTGATGTGTAATTCCTTGCTCATACAATACCTCCAAATCTATAGTAACTATTGTACCACTTATTTTCATCAACTCATTTTCTTCTTTTCAAGAGCTGGTTATAGTTTTAAACTATAGACTTATACTCTTCGAAAATCTCTTCAAACCACGTCAGCGTCGCCTTACCGTACTCAAGTACAGCTTGCGGCTAGCTTCCTAGTTTGCTCTTTGATTTTCATTGAGTATTAGCTAGTAAAGCTAAAAAGAATCCAGAAAACACTCCAGATTCTTTTGTGTAGATGATTGCTAGTGCTTACTTTGACCGAAAGAAATCCTGTTGGGCTAAATAGTCATAATGGTCTTTGTTAAATTGATACTGGCCCACATGCTGACTAATCTGACCGACATCCACGGAAAAAATATAGACTTCATTTTGATAGTTCCAATTCAGCCTAACTGTATTCAAGACTGGCTTATAAGTAAAATCTTTAACTTGATTCCAAGGCATCTCTACGACTTGATTAGAACGATTTTCAGTTACATCACTGATGTCCATCAAGTAGATTCCCTTAGGTGTGAATGCCAGAATCTTAGGCTTCACACTCGACTGAACATAGTAACTTCCTCCTATAACGAAAAAATCAATAAAAGATTTCAGCAATGTCTTTTTCTTAAAAGCCATCAGAAAATTCTTTTGCCCTTCAATGCGACAAGTTGAAAGAAATGATTCAATCTGTTTTTCTGTTGCAAACTCCATAATAGCGCCCATGATGTTACCTCCATAATGATTAGTAAACAGGCAGATAAGAACTCTTCACATAAAGAAGAACTTATCAATTATTGCGTTTTATCTTACTTTTTTAGTAGACAGCATCCCTCCTATAACATTACCCTAGCATGTGCATACTTCCATTAACGCTGGAAGAGACTTTCGAAAATAGTTTCTCACGTTTTTGTTATATTCATTATAACATAAATTTAATAAACCAATTAAAAAATGTAAGCACTTTTCTTCCAAATTCGCCATCATTCTATTAAAAAACGACAGTTTCCTTCGAAACCATCGTTTTTCTTGAAAAATCCTTATTTGAAATGTTTTGCCAATTCTTCTTGGGCTTTTTTATTGGATTCTTCTTTTTCTTTCAACCATTTTTCTTTAGCTTTTTCATATTCATCTTTTGTGACTGTCTTATCTTGTAATTTGAGATATTTATATGATTCAACCCCTTTATTACCAGCCAATGAATATGGTGTTGAGAAAGGAACGATTTTTCTCAATGTTGGTGTTCCACCAAGTGAAACATTTGGAATTGCTAAAGAGCTATCCACCAACCAAGCTTGGGCATCTGCATATTTTTCATAACGTTTAGCTGGATCTTGTTCCTTATTAGCTTCTTCCAACATTTGAGTGTAGACATCCAGTCCAACAGCCTTGGCTTTGTCATTGGCTTCACCTGGCTCTATACCTAGATTTTGCATCAAACCACCAGAATTAACGTTAAAGACATCAAGATAGGTTGAAGGATCTTGATAGTCTGCAGTCCAACCACCATTGTAAAGATCATAATCCTTCTGAGCTGCAGTTTGAGCAAGATAACCTGAACTATCATAATTCTCTGTAGAAAGTTGGTGAACATCAATCACAACATTATCTGAACCCAAGACAGATTCTATTGATTGCTTCATGGAATTGATTCCTTGAATTTCAGCCTTATTAGCCAAATCTATAGTTTTATCTAAGTGTATAGGGAATTGGACTCCTTTGGCTTGGAGTTCTTTCTTAGCTTCAGCAAATTTAGCTTTAGCTTTTTCTGGATTGTAGTATGGATCCTGGGCGTCCGCAAAGTTGATTCCTTGCCATTCCTTACCGTAGTTAACCATCTTAGAGGCTACTACTTCACCAAAGTCTTTTCCGTTGATACTTACGAAGTTTGGAGGAACGACGAGGTTACGCAAAATCTTAGTTGCTCCCTCTTCTCCTTGAGATTGGGCCCCGTAAGCTGTACGGTCATAGGCAAAATTAATGGCTTGACGGAAGTTTTTATTCAGAACTGCTTCTTGAGTCGATTTCTTTTCAGCATCACTTGTCTTGGAAGTGAATTTATAAGATTTTCTATCCAAGTTGAAGTTTAAGAAGTAAGAAGTAGCATCTTGCATGCTATAGATGATATTGTCCTTATTCTTTTCTTTAATCCCTTCAAAGCTTGAACTGTTTGGATAGAGACGAGCATAGCTATAAACACCTTCGGTAAAATTACGTGCTAACGCATCTTGGTCACTACCATCAAAATAAGTCAATTTCACATCATCTACAAAGACATTTTTAGCATCCCAGTAGTTAGGATTTTTCTTGTATTCGATGACCGATTTTGAAACAAAGGATTTCATCAAGAAAGGTCCATTGTACAAAATGCTAGATGGATCTACCTTCCCAAAATCATCCCCTTTTGATTTCAAGAAATCCGCATTGACTGGGAAGAGAATAGTTGAGGTTGTTTTTGAGTTCCAGTAAGGTTCTGGTCGTGCCAAGGTATATTGAACGGTTTGGTCATCAAGAGCCTTGACTCCGACAGTTGAAAAGTCGCTTGTTTTACCAGTGATATAGTCATCTAAACCTGCAACGGATTCTTGCACTAAGTACAAGGCTTCTGATTTTTTATCAGCCGCATATTTCAAACCAGTGACAAAATCTTGGGCAGTTACAGGAGCATATTCATCTCCATCTGCAGTATACCATTTAGCATCTTTCCGCAGTTTGTAGGTATAGGTCAAACCGTCCTTAGAAACACTCCAATCCTCAGCCAAGGATGGGACATAGTTCCCATATTGGTCATTTTCCATGAGACCATCTACCAGGTTGGTCACAATATCAGTAGTTGTTGAACGGTTTTCTGCTAGATAGTTCAAACTAGATGGATCACTTGAATAAACATAATTGTATGTTTTTGACCCTGTGCTAGAATTTCCACAGGCACTTAACAAAATACCTGCACTTAACACGACACCTGCAAGCGTTGCATACTTGGCCTTAGACTTTTTCATTTCCAGAACCTCCTGATTTAAATATTTGTCTTATTATACATTACAGGTTTTATTTAGTCAATAGTTTTTTAAGTAAAATTTAAGAAAAATTAAATTACTATCTACAAATTATAAAAAATATAATACAAATTAATAAAAAAGAGAATAATCCAAGCATTTCATGATAGAAATGTTCAAATTATCCCTTTTATTTATAAATATTTTTTAAGTTAACTTTAATTTGATTCGTAAGCGATCTGCTTGAGCTTTTCCAATCACCTTATCCAACAAACGGGTACGGAGACTCATAACTCCATAAACACCTCCACCCATGGCACCGACAAGGGCTACATATAGGAAACTCCACAAACGTCCACTTGGTTGGAAGACAAATCCCAGTACCCACTGGATAGCACCTACACTGATAAACATAACAAAAGTCAACAAACTGATTAAAATGGTTCGCTTCAAAATCACCTTGCGCTTGACACCTGTTACCTTACAAATATCCCGATACATCAAAACATTAGGAATAATGAGACCGATGGTTGTAGAAATCAAAGGTCCGTAACTGTGGAAGATAGCGATGGTTGGAAGTTGCAAGACCAGCTTGGCAATGGAACCATAGATAAAATAGAGAACTGCCTTGCGGTTGCGGAACATTGCCTGAAGCATTGGAGACAAGACCATGTACAAGCCTAAAATAGTAGACTGCAAAACTGCAAAGACAAACAAGCCCATAGCCAAACTATCTGGCTTGCCATAGAAGACAGTATAGAGAGGTTCTCCTACCATGACTACTCCAACCGTTGCTGGAAGCAGGAATAAGAAAAGCATGGTAATGCTGTCCTGAACGAGACGAGAAGCCGCCTTCAAGTCTCCCTTGACATAGTTTTCAGTCAAAAGTGGCAACCCTACACTCCCAATCGAAACCCCAACAGAAATCAAAATCATAGTGATTTTATTAGGATTGGCAGAGAAATAAGAAAACATGACAACCAAGTCTTCATTACTATAGTTGGTAAACCAACTCATACTATTGATAAAGGTCATCTGGTCCAAAATCTGGAAAAGCTGGATAGCAGACCCTGTCAGGATAAAAGGAATGGCTTCCTTAATGGTGTCGACTAAAAGACGCTTGCTGTTTATCTTATCTCCTGTTTCAAGGACTCTTTTGAGTAAACCTTCTTTGGCAAGGAAATAGATCAAAACTACAAAGCTGGCTACCATACCGACAAAGGCAGCAAAGGTGGATTGGGTAACCGCTGCTAGATAATCTCCTGAGCCCATTTTCATAATCATAAAGGTAGCTAAGAGCATCCAGATAACGCGAATGACCTGCTCAGCGATTTGGCTCATGGCATAAGGTTTCAGGTTATTCATCCCTTGGAAGAAGCCTCGGATAACACTCATAGATGGGAAAATCAAGACCGCCCAAGCCAAACTCTGCATGATTGGGATCAAGTCTTTCCCTACACCCGACAAGTCTGCTAGCCAAGGAGCAAAGACATACAAGACCAAAGCAAAGACCAGACCTAGTCCTGTCATAAAGCCTAAAAAGCTCCGAATCAAGGCAAAGCTATGCTCTTCTTCTCGCATGGTATTGTACTTGGCCACTTGCTTGGCAACCGCAACTGGAATACCCGCTGTTGAAATCAGCAAGAACCAGGCATAGATATTGTAGCCCATAGTAAAGAGACCATTTGCTGTAGCCGCATAAGAGCCCATCCAGATATACCAAGGGATGATATAAATGGCACCGAGTAGACGACTGATAAAGTTACTAGCCGTTAGCCAAGCAGTCCCCCGTAACATCTGGGCCTGCTGGTGATTGTTTTCGTTAGACATAGATTCCTCATTTAATTTTAATCACTAGGAAAAATTCCTCATCTTCCATTATAAACTTTTCCTTGTCACTTGTAAATTTACGACTTTCGGTTTACAATAGAAAGTATGATAAAGATTGAAACCGTATTAGATATTTTAAAGAAAGATGGTCTCTTCCGTGAGATTATCGACCAAGGACATTATCACTACAACTACAGCAAAGTTGTTTTTGATAGCATTAGTTACGACAGCCGAAAAGTAAAAGAAGACACTCTTTTTTTTGTAAAAGGTGCTGCCTTTAAGAAGGAATTTTTGATTTCTGCCATCTCTCAAGGCCTCGATTGGTATGTGGCTGAAAAGGACTACGAAGTCGGCATCCCTGTCATCATTGTGAACGATATAAAGAAAGCCATGAGTTTGATTGCCATGGAGTTCTATGGTAATCCACAAGAGAAACTAAAAATTCTCGCCTTCACAGGAACTAAGGGTAAGACAACAGCAGCTTACTTTGCTTACAACATCCTATCTCAACGCTACCCAACAGCTCTCTTGTCAACTATGAACACAACTCTGGATGGCAAGACCTTCTTTAAATCTTCCTTCTCGACGCCTGAAAATATCGATCTTTTCGACATGATGGCTCAGGCTGTTAAGAATGGTCGAACCCATCTTGTAATGGAAGTTTCTAGCCAAGCCTATCTTGTCCATCGAGTCTATGGTCTGACCTTTGATGTAGGAGTCTTTCTCAACATCACTCCAGACCATATCGGCCCGATTGAACACCCTAGCTTTGAAGACTACTTCTACCACAAGCGTCTCTTGATGAAAAATAGCCGAGCAGTCATCATTAACAGTGACATGGACCACTTCTCTGTACTAAAAGAACAGGTGGAAGATCAAGACCATGATTTCTACGGTAGCCAGTCTGATAACCAAATCGAGAATTCCAAAGCCTTTAGCTTTTCAGCTACGGGTAAACTCGCTGGAGATTATGATATTCAACTCATTGGCCACTTCAACCAAGAAAATGCCGTTGCTGCTGGACTTGCTTGCCTCCGTCTCGGAGCTAGTCTTGAGGATATCAAAAAAGGAATCGCTGCAACCCGCGTTCCTGGTCGTATGGAAGTCCTCACTCAGAAAAATGGAGCCAAGGTCTTCATCGACTATGCCCACAATGGGGACAGTCTGAAAAAACTAATCAAGGTTGTAGAGACTCATCAAACAGGAAAGATTGCTCTGGTGTTAGGTTCGACAGGAAATAAGGGAGAAAGTCGTCGTAAGGACTTTGGCCTCCTCCTCAATCAACACCCTGAGATTCAAGTCTTTTTGACTGCTGATGACCCCAACTATGAAGACCCAATGACCATTGCAAATGAAATTAGTAGCTACATCAATCATCCTGTTGAAAAAATTGCGGATCGCCAAGAAGCCATCAAGTCAGCTATGGCTATCACAAATCACGAATTAGATGCTGTCATTATTGCTGGTAAGGGAGCCGATTGCTACCAAATCGTCCAAGGCAAGAAAGAAGCCTATCCTGGAGATGCAGCTGTCGCAGAAAATTATTTATAAGATAGTAAAAAATCAAGGGAAATGGAACCCTTGATTTTTTCTATTTTTATTTAAAAGCGTTTTTCAAACCTTCAACGGCACCTTCTACAGCACCTTTAGCATCTTCAACTACTTCTTTTGCCTTAGCAACTGTCTTTTCTACAGCACCTTCTGCTTCAGTCTTACCATCCCCAGTAACTTTACCAAATCCTTCTTTGATAGCGCCTGTTGCTTGTTCCAATTTGTTTTCAAGTGACATATGATTGTCTCCTTTAGTTTTATTCCGATATGTGTTACCGGTTACATATAGTTTATACCGAATACTAAGGAAAGTCAAACAATGTGCTCAGAAACAAGAAATCAGTCCAAGTAAAAAGTTAATCTTTCCTTATCCAAATCGATAGCCAACTTATACTTTCCATCTTCATTTTGGACAATATAACCTAGGACAACTAAACTGTCCACAAAGATATCACGGCGTTTCTGCATAAGCTGGTCTTTTTTGAGAAATTTCAACAAAAAAGTCGTCATATATTTGAGAGCATACTCAGGATTGACATCTCCCAAAATGTCATAGAGATCCTGCTGTTTTTCTGTCAAAGGATACTGATGTTTGACCTTGTAGAAATAATTGGACAGGGTCATTTTTGATCTCGCAAAGTCCGTCTTTTCAACTAAAATAGCTGCATTGGTTTGATTTCGTAATTCCGTCTCAAAACTCTGCTCTAACAAGGCTTGATAGGCCGGACTATCTTCGCTGACAAAAATCTCTTGATCTAGTTCGAGACTATCGAGTGACTCCAGCATAGGAAGATTAAGGTAATAACGCTTATTTTCTCGTAGAATCAAACCTGCCTTTATATACTCTTCCATGAGTTTATCAACTGCAACATCTGGAAATTGAGTCTTAATTTCCCGTAGAATCACATCCTCATGCTGGTCCAGATAGCGGATCAATTCTCCAAAAAAAGGCTGTCTCGTCAAACGAGATGGATTAAAAATCTGAATCATGAAGATTCCTTTCTTTACATTCTAACAGAGGCGATGCTGCCAACTGACTAGGATTGGTCCCCGGCTGGTTCAAAGGAACAGGTAGGCCTAGTTCTCTGTAATACTCTCTCCAAAAATCACTAATCTCCTGCTCCCCATCCCCAAATTTCATGGGAATAGTTTCAAAAATGGGGAGGATTTCTTCCATATACTGAGAACAGTAAAAACCTTCTCCATCTGGATAGAAAGAAGCATTGTAGGGAGCTCCAAGATGTTTGCAAGCTCTTTCCTTCACAGACTGGATATCCATTTCTGGGTAAACATAGAGGTCGTACAAGTGATTGGACTCAAAGAAGTCTGCAGGTTCTTGACAGACAACACCAGCCTGTCCACTAGCATGGTAAATCATCCCATCCAAACAAATCGCAACATGGTTATAGTTGCCTGTGGAAATCTGGATGGCCTGTCCCATATCTGACTCATCTCTCACAAAAATCAAATCGCCATTTTCTAACATGCTTCACTCCTAGAAAAAAAGGAGCCGAAACTCCTTTCGATATAAGGCAAACTAGCCTGTTCTAATTTGAATTAACACTCAAAATCTTAAGCATTAAAGCTTTCAGTCAATTGAGGTACCACTTGTTTCTTACGTGAAACAGCACCAGCAAGGAAAGCATGGTTGTTTTCAAGTTTGAAGTTGAAAGCCGCTTCGACCTTATCCATATTAGCACCAAGAGCCAAGATTTCTGAGTTTGAGTTGACGATATCTGTAATCATCAAGACAAAGTCAGAGTAGCCATTTGCTGCGTTAGCAGCTTGCATTGCAGCTTCAATTTCTGCTTGACGTTCCAATACTTCAGCGATGTCAACTGTGTTTACTTGAGCAACACGGACATTATTTCCGTTCAATTCAAAAGTCTTAGCATCGATATCAATCAATTCTTCAGCAGATTTGCTAGCCAAGTTTGTACCAGCTTTCAACATAGCTAAACCATATTCTTCCAAGTTGACACCAGCCAATTCAGCTAATTCAGGAGCAATGACTGTATCTGTTGGGTGTGTTGTTGGTGATTTCAAAAGAAGGGTATCTGAAATCAAACCTGAAAGCATCAAACCAGCAATCTCTTTAGGAACAGCCACACCATGTTCTTTGAACATACGGTAAACGATTGAAGACGCTGAACCAACTGGCTCCAAACGCATGTAAAGTGGGCTTGCAGTTTCAAAGTTAGCCACACGGTGGTGGTCCACAACACCATAAACTTCTACTTCAGCGATATCTGATACAGATTGTTGGAATTCATTGTGGTCAGTCAGGATAACTTGCTCTGCTCCTTCCGCTTTAGCAGAAGTGATAACACGCGGTGCTTCTACACCAAAATAGTTCAAGACAAAGGCTGTTTCTTCATTTGGAGTTCCAAGGGCAACAGCTTCCGTATCCAAACCGTAAGCTTCTTTTGCAAGGTAGGCAAAGGCTACAGATGACCCGATGGCATCTGAGTCTGGATTTTGGTGACCAAATACTAGAATCTTAGACATGATAATACCTCATTTTGTTTATTCTCTTTATTGTAGCATTTTTTTCGCTTTTTGACAAAAGTAAGAGGAGTCAAAGGGCTCCTCACGATTCTTCAAAATAACTGATACTCTTCGAAAATCAAATTCAAACCACGTCAGCTTCGCCTTGCCGTACTCAAGTACTGTCTACGGCTAGCTTCCTAGTTTGCTCCTTGATTTTCATTGAGTATGAGTAAATTTCTATCTTGATTTTCAGATAAAAATCTTTCCTTCTGTGGCCTCTTCTTAAGCTTGAGAAGGGCTTCAGCCGACATGGCTTCTTCCTTACTGGCAAAACCTTGAGCATAGATGAGTTTGACTGGCAAGCGTGCCCGTGTGTATTTGGCTCCCTTCCCACTATTGTGGACAGCGAGGCGTCTTCTCACATCAGTCGTATAGCCTGTATAGTAGGATCCATCACGGCACTCCAGCACGTACATATAAGCCTTATGATCCATAATAAATCTCTTCGAGTTCCGGCGTATAGGAACCATCATCATTGTGGACAATGAGAGGTGGCAAGACCTTAAAGCCACTTGTCGAGCCATCCTTGATAGCCTCAATCAAAAGCATATTAGCTTCCTTTTCCTTTTTTGGATAGACAAATTGCAGGCGCTTAGGGGCTAGATTATGCCGTTGTAAGCTGTCCAAGATATCTAAAAGTCGATCAGGGCGATGAACCATGGCCAAGCGTCCATTGGACTTGAGAATACTCTGAGCACTACGACAGATTTCTTCCAAATTAGTCGTGATTTCGTGGCGAGCCAAGAGATAATGTTCACTCTCGTTCAGATTGGAATGAGGATCCACCTTGAAATAGGGTGGATTACACAAAATCATATCCACCTTACTCCCCTGTATATGAGAAGGCATATTTTTCAAATCATCACAGATGACCTGCATCTGCTCTTCTAAACCATTCAAACGGACAGAGCGCTCAGCCATATCTGCCAAACGCTCCTGAATCTCAACAGCCAAAATCTGTGCCTGAGTACGAGTGCTAGCAAAAAGCCCTACTGCTCCATTTCCAGCGCAAAAATCCACTATCAAGCCCTTCTTAGGAAAACGTGGAAAACGTGACAAGAGAACACTATCCACCGAATAGCTAAAAACCTCTCTATTTTGAATGATTTTGATATCTGTCGAAAAGAGCTGGTTAATGCGCTCCCCTGATTTTAATAATTGTTCTTCTTCCATGGTCCTATTATAGCAAATTCATATTAACATTACAAAAGATAGAAATTTCTAACTAGTGCTTCTGCTTCTTCAAATGTTGAAGGGCTTCCTTGGTCCAAATTGGCATCATTCGTTTAAGAGGCGCAAAGCCGTAGTTAAAACGGTCGCTTGAAAAGCGTCTCCGTCTCGGAAACTGGTGCTTTTCTTCCTCCAAAGTGCGGATAGAAAGACTAGCTTTCCCTGTAAATTCATCTAAATCCACTACTTGAACCTGAACCTCTTCATCGACTTTCAAGGCTTCTTGGATATTTTCAATAAAGCCTGTCCGAATCTCTGAAATGTGAATCAGCCCCGTATCACCCGTCTCTAGCTCAACAAAGGCACCGTAGGGCTGAATCCCTGTAATACGCCCCTTTAGCTTATCACCGATTTTCATCTTAGTCCTCGATTTCAATTGTTTCAATCACGACATCTTCAACTGGCTTGTCCATAGCTCCTGTCTCAACAGTAGCAATAGCGTCCAAGACAGCGTAAGAAGCTTCATCAGCTAGCTGACCAAAAACAGTATGACGGCGGTCTAGGTGAGGGGTTCCACCTTGGTTGGCATAGATCTCCGCAATCGGTTCTGGCCAACCACCACGAGCAATTTCTTTCTTAGAATATGGCAGGTGTTGATTTTGCACGATAAAGAACTGGCTACCGTTGGTATTTGGACCAGCATTGGCCATAGAAAGGGCACCACGGATATTGTAAAGTTCTTCTGAGAACTCATCCTCAAATGATTCACCGTAGATTGACTCGCCACCCATACCAGTTCCAGTTGGGTCTCCACCTTGAATCATAAAGTCCTTGATAATACGGTGGAAAATGACACCATCATAGTAGCCATCTTTTGAAAGAGCTACAAAGTTAGCCACTGTTTTAGGAGCATGTTCAGGGAAGAGCTTAATACGCAAGTCTCCGTGATTAGTCTTAATAGTCGCGATAGGACCTTCTACTGTTTCAATGTCTACTTGTGGGAAATGCAATTCTTTTTCTACCATACCAAATCCTTCTAAAGCATCAAAAATGCCATCTTCTTCTAATGTTTTTGTTATATAATCTGCTTTTTCTTTGATGTTATCATGAGAAATTCCCATTGCAACGCTGATTCCAGCATAATCAAAGAGTTCCAAGTCGTTGAGTCCATCTCCAAAAACCATGACGTTCTCTGGTTTCAAACCTAGGTGTTCCACAACCTTTTCCACCCCCGTCGCTTTGGAGCCTGAAATCGGCACAATATCAGACGAATGTTGATGCCAACGAACCATGCGAAGTTTATCAGAGAGACTGTCAGGCAAGTGCAAGTCATCTCCTTTATCTTCAAAAGTCCACATCTGATAGATATCTTCTTTTTCATGAAAATCAGGATCTACATCTAAATCTGGATAAATTGGATTGATAGCCTCACTAATCATATTGGTGCGAGTCGACAACTTGGCATCATGACTCCCAACCAAACCATACTCAATTCCCTCTTGCTTGGCCCAAGAGATATACTCCTCAACATCTGACTTCTCAATCTTATGTTGATAAATAACCTGACCTTTTTTATCTTCGATATAGGCTCCATTTAAGGTCACAAAAAAGTCAGGCTTGAGCTCACGAATCTCCGGAACGACACCAAAAATCCCTCGTCCAGAAGCAATACCTGTCAAAATTCCTTTCTCACGTAATTGCTTAAAAACAGTTGGGATTGAAGTCGGAATAAAACCAGTCTTAGAATTTCGCAAGGTATCATCAATATCAAAAAAGACAATCTTAATCTTTTTTGCCTTGTATCTTAATTTGGCATCCATCTCACTACCTCTTTCAATCTAACTCTTTCCATTATACCATAAAGTAGAGAAATCCCACATCTCCCCAATAAAATCCTTGTCTCTTATTCGAATTCCTTTACTAGATACAGAACCAAATCATCATTATTTTGGCAAGTTGCATTCATTTCCAAGGGTTGATTTCGATACCAGACACCTGTCCCATCTGGAATGTAGCCCCGTCTGATATACAATCTCTGGGCAGGGCCATAGCCTAAGTGCAAACCTACACCAAGAGTGACCTGGCTCGAAACAAACTTGACTCGTTTTTCTGCTTCTTCTAGCAGTTGATTCCCAATCCCTTGATTTCGAAAAGGCTCAAACACATTAAAATCTGATAATTCTGGATAGACTTCTGCAAAAGGACCATGTTTAGCAGAGGGCAAAATGGTAACGTAGCCCGCTACAGCACCATCAATCTCTGCAACTAAGACTTCTCTCTCCCCACTTTCCTGTTCCAGAAAATATCTAGCCAAAATTTCCTCTCTACCAGGCCAACCTTGATTCATAAATCCATGAGATAAGGATTCAATATCAGACTTAATCATATTTCTAATCGTGCAATTCATCTTTGACTTACCCACCTGTATTCTTTCTATTACCATTATAGCACGCCAAGGTCAGAAAAAAACTATCTCGTGAAAAAAAGACCCAACCGGGTCTTTTCTTTAATCTTCGTTTACGAAAGGCATCAAAGCCATTACGCGAGCGCGTTTGATAGCTGTTGTTACTTTACGTTGGTTTTTAGCTGAAGTTCCTGTTACACGACGAGGAAGGATTTTCCCACGTTCTGAAACGAAACGGCTAAGAAGCTCAGTATCTTTGTAATCAACATATTCAATTTTGTTTGCTGCGATGTAATCAACTTTTTTACGGCGTTTGAATCCGCCACGACGTTGTTGAGCCATGTTTTTTCTCCTTTATAATTTTAGTTGTCCATTAGAATGGTAAATCATCATCTGAAATATCCAATGGATTTGTTGCTCCAAATGGATTTTCATCACGTGAAAAGTCTGGTACTGAATTTGTAGGTGCTGAATAGTTTGCAGTTGGTGCAGAGTAAGCTCCACCTGTATGTCCCTCACGCACACTACGGCTTTCCAACATTTGGAAATTCTCAGCCACGACCTCTGTCACGTAGACACGTTGTCCTTGCTGGTTATCGTAACTACGAGTCTGGATACGACCTGTCACCCCAATAAGTGAGCCTTTTTTAGCCCAGTTAGCAAGGTTTTCAGCCTGTTGGCGCCACATAACGACATTGATAAAATCAGCCTCACGTTCGCCATTTTGACTCTTAAATGTACGGTTTACTGCAAGAGTAAAAGTCGCAACTGCTACATTTGATGGGGTATAACGCAACTCAGCATCACGTGTCATACGCCCTACAAGTACAACATTGTTAATCATAGTTTACCTTCTTACGCGTCAGTTTTGACGATCATGTGACGAAGAATGTCAGCGTTGATTTTTGAAAGACGGTCAAACTCTTTAAGAGCTGCGTCGTCGTTTGCTTCAACGTTAACGATGTGGTAAAGTCCTTCACGGAAATCTTGGATTTCGTATGCAAGACGACGTTTTTCCCAAGATTTTGATTCAACAACAGTTGCACCGTTGTCAGTCAAAATAGAGTCAAAACGTGCTACCAAAGCGTTTTTAGCTTCTTCTTCAATGTTTGGACGAATGATATAAAGAATTTCGTATTTAGCCATTGATATGTTCCTCCTTTTGGTCTAATGACCCCAAGACTTTGCAAGGGGTAAGTGAGGTTCGCTCACAATAAACTATTATACTAGAAAAAAATTTTTTACGCAAGTAAAAACACCGAAATAAAAAAAGAGTCTGGGACAAAAGTCTAACCTTAGATATAAAAAGCGAACAAAACGAGTTACCTGACACTCAGAATTCTGTCTTGTTCGCTTTTTTGTCTAATCAATCGATTTTAAAATTTATAATAAAGAATTCCGAAAATCAAAATCTTTTTGTCCCAGCCTCTTAAAAAATACGGCTCTATAGATAGAGATATAATATTTTTAGTAATTAGCACCCTTTAGGAATTATGGAGCCGTTTTACTGATTCTTACCAAAGACATCTCGATAGAGCATTCCTGTTCGTAAACTCTCTGCGTCTCCTCCTAGTTGCTCCACCAACTCGTAGGCAAAGGCAAGGGCTGTTGAAGGGCCCCGACTGGTTGTCAAATGACCATCTACCACTACTGTTTCCTTGACGTATTGACCATCAAGGATTTGCTCTTGAACGCCATCATAGCAAGTGTACTGCTTGTTTTTTAATACTCCTGCTTGATTGAGGGCAATTGGAGCCGCACAAATGGCTGCCAGTTTCTTCCCTTCTTGCTCGAAGCGTTGTAATTCTTGAACCAAGGCCTGATTGTCCCGCAAATGTGCAGAACCAAGCATGCCGCCAGGAAGGACAACCATGTCATAGTGTGATAAATCACCATCAAAGACACGATCTGCTCTGACTTGGATTGCATGCGAACCTGTCACTTGCTCTTCAAAACCAACCATATCACAAGTGATATTGGCACGACGCAAGACATCTACTACTGTCAAAGCTTCAATTTCTTCAAAGCCCTGAGCTAACATAACTGCTACTTTAACCATGATTTTCTCCTTATTTGATTCGTTTTAATACAACCTTTTTCCGTTTGAATGGGATTTTTCCGCTCTTTTCTTCAGCTAGATTGGTCTGGTAACTCATCGATAAAAGCAAGCCAACACCGATCAAATTACTGATAATAGCCGATCCCCCTTGTGAAATGAAAGGCAGTGGAATCCCGGTCAAAGGAAGCAAGCCCGTCACAGCACCGATATTTTCAAAGATGTGGAAGAGCAACATCATAATCAAGCCAGTGGAAATATAGGTATAGAACTGGTTATTTGATTTGAGAGTAATCTTCAACATACGGTAAATGAGCATGAGATAAAGAGCAATAACAAGGACAGAGCCAATAAAGCCAAAATCTTCTGCGATAACCGTGAAAATCATATCCGACTCTCGAACTGGAATAAGCAGATTCGAAGCATTAAACCCTTGACCAAATAAGCCACCGCTCCCAATAGCAATTTGTCCTTGAGCTTGTTGGTAAGTGGTTGTTTGAGCAAAGTCAAATGGATTAAGCCAAGCCAAGATACGATTGATTTGGTAGGTCGGCATCCCCAGTTGATGGAGAAAAGCACGGCCGTCCTTGCTGATAAAAATAGCTAAGAAACCAGCAATCCCCGTTACAGCAGTCACAAATACTGGGATAATAATTTTCCAAGAAACTCCTGATAGCAAGACGATTCCTGAGAAAATAGCCACAAAAACCAAGGCCGTCCCCAAGTCACTTTGAAGTGCCAAAAGAACTAGGACTGGAATAGTAAAGAGAATCATCCAGAAAATCAATAAGAAGTCCAGCGGAACTGTGCGTCTCCATTCCTTATGTTTTTTGGTAAATTGGACAATGACACGAGCCAGCATGAGGATATAAGATATCTTCATAAATTCTGACGGCTGGAATAGGGTAATTCCATTTACTGAAATCCAGTTTTTAGCACCCGTGGATGCAACTAAGCTCGGATTATAAAAGACAATAGGCAGAACCATGAGTACCAAGCCTAAAATATATAGAAAAGGGGTCACTTTCCAAAGAAATTCTGTATTGAAGAGCATGACCACAAAACCAATCACAAGCCCCAAGGCAATCCATGCGACCTGCTGCCCTAAAATGGGTAAAATATTGTTTGGATAATCATGACTAACAGCTATATAGATAGCCACCACGCCAATAACCAGTAGGAAAAATACTGGCAGGAGTAAACTATAATCGACTCTAGAGTCGAGAGAACGTTTCATATATATTAACCTTATACTTTCATACTAAACTATTTATCAAAGTTCACTTAAAAATCTATCAATAGTCTTATTAACTGCAGATTGAGCGATCGTTGTAACGCTCGCTTCTTTTGCTAGAGAAGTCACAATTTGTTTACCATATCTCTTCCCCACAATTCTCCTATCCAGAATGAGGGTTAAGGAACGTTGGTGTTCACGTCTCATACTTCTTCCCAAAGCCTGCTTTAAACGAATAATAGCCATCGGCAATTGATAATCATAAAAGGCATTTTTCCCTTCTTGAATTAGTTCCTGATTGATCTTTTTCGTCAAGGGCTCTTGGGGATTTTGGAAAGGAAGTCTTGGTACAACTTGAATTACAAAAGGATGACTTGAAAAATCAACTCCCTCCCAGAAACTTGCTGCACCAAGCAGGATTTGTTGTTCACCTTTTTCAAAACGTTTTTTCAGTTGATGAACATCACCATTTTTATACTGGGCCAAGTGACTTACAGGAAGCAAATCTGAAACTTCTAGAAGCATATCTGTAGCAGTAAAGAGAACCAAAATCGGTTGTTGGAAGGCTTGAACTTTCATCAGCAAATCAGCTACCTCTTTGGCATAGACTTCTAAGGAAGTTTCTGTTACTAGAGGAAAATCTTTGACCAAGACCACTTCTTGATCCTGTTTTTTATGAGCTTCAATCTTGACAAATTTGGCTTCAGGGTAACCTAAAAGGTCTGCCAAAGAAACCCTCTGACTAATCTCAAGAGTAGCCGACACTCCCAAGACTTGACATGAATTTGGCACTAAGGAAGATAGAAGGATTCGGCCTGATTTTGTAGAAGAAATCTGAATTTTCTTTTGACTCGTTTCAGTTGCTTCAAGCCAGTAGTCACCTTCAGCCGTAAAATAGCGAACCAGTTCCTCAAAGCCCTCTACTTTTAATTCTGAAAAATACTGGTGGAGATTGGCAAGAGAATCCAAGATATTTTTCCTAGATTTGCCAGACTGAAATTGTTCTATCAAGTAGAGACATTCAAAGCGAATACTTTCTAGTATTCGTTGCTGAATCCTGTTTTCTTCTCCTACTAAAGCCTTATCAAGCAAATCAATAATAGACTGGATATCGTAGGTCTCTTGAAGCAGATTTTCTAGAGCCAACAAAACTTTTTGGACTTCATCAATAATCAGTAAACGGTCGCTGACAAATTCAGGATTATCTTCAAGTCTGGTTACAAGATAGGCATGATTAGTCACTAAAAGTTTGCAAGCCTCTGCTCTTTCCTGACTACGTTTCCAGAAATCTTCCGTCATAAATAAGCTCTTGGATGATAAATTCCCATCATGACGAAGATCTCTTAGAAAATGTTGGTAACGATAAAGTTGCCCGATTTCATCCAAATCCCCTGCTTCTGTCTCTGTCAACCAGACCAAGAGTTGCATTTTAAAGCGTCTAAATAAGCGATTTTCATCATTTTCCTGCAAGGAACGATAAAAGGCATCCAACTTCAGGTAATTTTGTGGTCCCTTTAAAGAATGAATATCTGTATGGAATACTTCCTTGAGACGTTTACCTTCTTCTTCCATGATTTGATTTTGAAGAATCTTTGTCGGAACACTAAGGACAATCTGACGATTTTTCACTTGGGACAAAGCGGGTAAGAGATAGCCATAGGTTTTCCCAATTCCAGTCGGCGCTTGAATTAATGATACTGGCTCATCCTTCAGTAGCAAACCAACCTCTTTAGCAAAACGTTCTTGCTCCTCCCTCACTTCAAGATTTAACAGAGAAATATTCTTAGAAAAATCTTGAGATAATTTTCGTGGCTCATTGGGAGCTGCAGGTTTCTTGAAATATAGCCCTTGAACTTCGACCAAGTCAGAAGAAGTCAGGATAGATTGGCTGCGATAAATTTCTTCAATAACCAAGTAGGACTCATATAGGAGAGCGTCAGCCATTTCCAGCAAGCGTTCCAAGAGTCCTTTAGGAAGTTGGGCCATCTTTTCTCGTAGAAAAAGTAGTAATTCAGCAGTCGCTTGGGCATCTGAAAGGGCTGTGTGAGCGTGTTTTAGAGGAATTCCTAATTCCTGACACAAAATCGGCAAACTATATTTTTCCAGTTCAGGGAAAAAGACTTGGGCCAATTCGACCGTGTCAACACGAGGATTTCTTAGTTCATAGCCTTCAAAAAATAAATTTTCCGCCAAGAGATTGGCATCAAACTGAACATTATGGGCTACAAAAATCCCATCCTCCACCAAGTCAAAGATTTTTCTGGCAACTTGCGAAAAATCAGGTGCTTGCGCCAGACGTTGGTCTGTCAGTCCTGTCAGTTCTTTGATATGAGCATCCAAGGGTTCATGGGGATTGACATCCGTCGTATAGTGATCGACGATTTTCCCATCCTCAATCACAACAATTCCCACTTGGATAATTTTAGCCTTACTACCTGTGCTAGTTGCCTCTAAATCCACCACAACATAGCGATTACCAATCGTTTTCATTATAAAAAATTATACCAAAAAAAGGGCCATTTGGCACCCCTCAACTTCGATAGAAAAATCACTTTGCTTGAAAAAATTTTTATCATCAATAAGGATACACTCAAGGAAATTATCGCTAAACTGGACTACGATTCCCCATCTTGCCCTGATTGCAGAAGTCAAATGAAGAAATATGACTTTCAAAAGACTTCTAAAATTCCTTACCTCGAAACAACTGGTATGCCTACCAGAATTCTTCTTAAAAAGCGTCGTTTTAAGTGCTATCATTGCTCGAAAATGACGGTCGCTGAGACTTCTATCGTCAAGAAAAATCACCAAATTCCTCGTATTATCAACCAAAAGATTGCTCAAAAGTTGATTGAAAAGACTTCTATGACTGATATTGCCCATCAGCTATCCATTTCAACTTCAACTGTCATTCGTAAGCTCAATGACTTTCACTTTAAGCATGATTTTTCTCGTCTTCCAGAGATTATGTCTTGGGACGAGTACACCTTTACCAAGGGAAAGATGAGCTTTATTGCACAAGATTTTGACAAGCTCAATATCATCACCCTTCTTGAAGGAAGAACACAAGCTATCATCCGCAATCACTTTCTTCGCTACGATAGAGCTGTTCGCTATCAGGTGAAAATCATTACTATGGATATGTTTAGTCCTTACTATGCCTTAGCTAAACAGCTTTTTTCATATGCTAAAATCGTTCTAGATCGCTTTCACATTATCCAACATATCAGCCGTGCTATGAGTCGTGTCCGTGTCCAAATCATGCATCAATTCGATAGAAAATCCCATCAATACAAGGCTATCAAACGCTACTGGAAGCTCATTCAACAAGATAGTCGTAAACTCAGCGATAAACGATTTTATCGCCCTACTTTTCGTATGCACTTAACGAATAAAGAGATTCTAGACAAACTTTTGAGCTATTCAGAAGACTTGAGACACCACTATAATCTCTATCAGCTTTTACTTTTTCACTTTCAGAACAAGGAGCCAGACAAATTTTTCGGACTCATTGAGGGCAATCTTAAACAGGTTCATCCTCTTTTTCAGACTGTTTTTAAAACCTTCCTCAAGGATAAAGAAAAGATTGTCAACGCCCTTCAACTACCTTATTCTAATGCCAAATTAGAAGCGACTAATAATCTCATCAAACTTATCAAGCGAAATGCCTTTGGTTTTCGGAACTTTGAAAACTTCAAAAAACGGATTTTTATCGCTCTGAATATCAAAAAAGAAAGGACAAATTTCGTCCTTTCTAGATCTTAGCTTTTCTTCAACCCACTACAGTTGACAAAGAGCCAAAAAAAGAAGATGACGAATCATCTTCTTAAAAACTATGAGTTTTTAGTCTTCTTTTTTCTTGCGAGAAAGAAGTCCAAATCCACCTAGGGCTCCAAGAAGTCCAAGTGCTGCGAGGCTAGCGTTAGCTTCTGTACCTGTGTTAGGCAATTCTTTAGCCACTGTATTCACATTAGCTGTTTCAGCGTTATTAATTCTATTATTTCCTCCATTATATGATGGAACATAAGGAATTTCTTTAAAGATATCTTTAGCTAAAACTGTATATGCTTTACCATTATTCAAAATGACCGTTGCATTTCCTTTATCATCGAAGATTACTTCTGCTACATCTGGGTTAGCTGCCATAATTTTGGCTTTAGCTCCCGCTTTATCCGCGTCTGTTAAATTATCCAAATTAGCTACAAGTTGTTTTTCAAAATCAAGATTAAGATTTTCACCATTGTTTTTAGTAGCTACATCTGCTTCATCTTTAACTAATTGTTCAGCTGAAATTGTTGCTGTTTTTCCGTCTACTGTGGTTACTGTCGCGTTACCCTTTTCATCTACAACAACTGTTGAGCCTGGATTTACAGCTTCCACAGCAATCTTAATCTTAGCAATTTCTTCTGGAGTTAAGTTATTCTTATCTGCTACCAAGGTACGTGTAGCTGGAATATTCACACCATTTTGCTCAGATAGGTCTGCAAGTTTTTCTGTTGGAATAACTAGTTTAGAAGCAGGAATAACCGCTGTCTTACCTGACGGTGTTGTAACAGTCGCATTACCTTTGTCATCAACTACCACCGTAGCACCTGGGTTTACTGCTGATACTGCTTTCTTAACTGCTTCTTTTTCTGCGTCAGTTAAAGCATCTTTATTAGCAACTGCTGTTTTAATCGCCGGTG
>NZ_JASHAR010000013.1:0-63729 GCF_047465045.1 Streptococcus mitis | reverse complement strand
GCGATGAAATCAAGCATGAGTAAAACCAGTGGAACTTACCCTGACACGGATTTCCACTGGTTTTTACGATTTTTATCAGACTAACTTCCACTTCTACTAGCGGTGGAATTTACTTTGGGAATTTAGCCACTGAAATTAGCACACACGCTGCTAGTCTCCATTCTACAGCAAAGAAATCAACTCTTTTCTAGGGGATTTCCGCCCTCATTTTTGTCTTTTGTGCTAAAATAGACTTATAAATTGAAAATAAGGAATGTTTATGAAATCGGGTAATGGTTTTTGGAAAGGATGTCTCTATTTTTGGGGCTTCCTGTTCTTGTTGGGACTCTTGGTTCAATATGCTCTTCCGCTTGCGGCTTGTGTCCTACTGGGTTATGGCGGTTACCGTCTCTACAAACGTTGGCGTTATCCTCTTTTGCAGGATCGTTCTCTCGATGATCGGATTGAGCTTTTAAAAGCTAGGATTCGCCAGGCGGACAAAGATATTCAGCAACTAGAGGGAACTTTAGTAGAAAAAGGCTCAGAGTCCTATAAGAGTTTGGCCAATCAAGTATTAATCGAACTGCGGGAAATTCATCAGGAGGCGGATCGTCTCAAGTCCTATATCGATGCTGATGTCTACAACCGTATTGACAAAAAGGTTCGTACAGTACGGGCGAACATTGATGTTCAGCTAGAACATTTGGATAGAGAAAGTCAGGTAGATCTTGAAAATGCGGAGCCAGAGGAATTAGCTCCAGAATTGTCTCAGACTTTGGCTAATATTGCTATTGATCATCAGGCTATTTTAGACAAGATTGCTACCTCGGCTGAGGGTGATAAGGAAGAATTGACTGCTATTCATAGTTTGAAGATGGAGAAATTCCAAACGATTTTAGAAGGCTATTTAAAGATTAAGGCCAATCCTAAAAACTATAATCGGGCAGAAGAACGCTTAGAGCAAGCTAAAGCAGCTATCGAACAATTTGACCTTGAACTGGACCAGGTGTTGAGAGAACTCAATGAAACAGATATGCGTGATTTTGATATCAGTCTGCGTATCCTAGAAAAAGATCGTAAAGAATAGGTTAGAAATAAAGGAGTAACCATGACAGAATTTAATTTTGATATTGACCAGATTGCCAATAATACGGTAGCTAAGGTGGATAAGACAACTCAAATCATTGAGACAAATACGGGCTCAGACCAGACCTTGACCTTCCTTGAGAAGTTGAGCCCTGAGCAACAAGAAGGAATCAAGGCGCGCGTGCCCCAGTTAGTAGACCAGTTTGTCACCAATCAAAATGCTCTTTTGGATTTTGGACAATCTGCTGTAGAAGGTGTGAATAATACGGTCAATCGTATCTTGTCAGAACAAAAGAAATTACAGATTCCCCAAGTGGATGACTTACTCAAGAATACCAACCGTGAGTTGCAAGGTTTTGTCGTCAAATACAAGAACGCTGAAATTGCTGAGTTAGAAGAAAAGCCAAACTTTTTGCAACGATTGTTTAACAAGAGCAAGAATACCTTACAGGAATTTTACTTTGACTCAAAAACAGTGGAGCAAAAGCTCGATGGCATGGCTGCTGCAGTGGTCAAGCAAGAAGATGTCTTAGCTCGAAATATCGTTTCAGCTGAGATGTTGATTGAGGACAATACTAAATCCATTGAAAATCTAGTGGGAGTGATTTCTTTTATCGAAGCCAGCCAGACAGAAGCTGGTAATCGCGCTGCAGAATTGAAAGCTCAAGCTGATCAACTCGACACAAGTACGGTAGAATACCAGACCAAGTCACAAGAATTGGCCCGCATGGCTGAAGTGGTCAATACCCTCGAACAACAACACACCGAGTATGTCAGCCGTCTCTACGTTGCCTGGGCAACAACACCTCAGATGCGTAATCTTGTGAAGGTGTCATCTGATATGCGTCAAAAATTGGGCATGCTTCGTCGTAATACCATTCCAACAATGAAACTTTCGATTGCCCAACTTGGTATTTTGCAACAATCTATGAAATCAGGTGTTGTGGCAGATGCCATTGTCAATGCCAACAATGCTGCCCTTCAGATGCTAGCCGAAACCAGCAAGGAAGTGATTCCACAGATGGAACGAATTGCCCAAAGCCCGACAGTCGCTGTTGAGTCTGTTACCAAACTGGCTGAAAGTCTGGTCGCTCAAAACCAAGGTATCGTCGCTGCCATTGAATTGGGACGTCAGAAACGTGCCCAACTAGAAACAACCATCGTCAAGTCCGCAGAAATGATCAACGATTCTGTCAAACTGCGCGATGAGAAAATCGTCCAAGCCCTTCTAGACCAAGGAAAGGCCGCTCAGAAAGAAGTACAAGAATAACACACAAGTCCCCTGTAATATAGATTTGCAGGGGATTTTAGATTCTTTCTATATATTAGAGCCTCTATTTTATTTCACAAAAAATGTAGTCATTCGGTTGATTTTTATTGCAATGTACTGAAATTAACAAAAAGAAAAAACGCTGATTAAGCGTTTTTCTTCTGTATTGATTCGTATTGAATGCTTACTTAACTTCTGTAAACACAACGTGTTTGCGAAGTTTTGGTGAGTATTTCTTCAATTGAAGACGGTCTGGAGTGTTACGTTTGTTTTTAGAAGTAAGGTACAAGCGTTCACCAGATTCTTTGTGTTCAAGTGTAATATTTACGCGCATGGTATCTCCCTTCTATTATTCAGCTGATGCAGCTTTAGCGATTTTACGTCCTTTGTAGTATCCTTTAAGTGATACACGGTGAGAACGTGAGTAATCTCCAGTAGTTTCGTCAAAGTTTACAGATGGAGCTGTTACTTTGTAGTGTGTACGACGTTTGTTTTTCTTCGCTTTTGAAGTGCGACGTGCAGGTACTGCCATTTTGATTTCTCCTTTAGGTATTTATATTCGATTCAATCTACTGATTTTCATCAACCATACTAGGATAACACATTTTTTTTGTAAAGTAAAGTTACTTGACAAAAAAAGATGAAAAAATTCTTCTGTCAGACCTAGCAGACAGGAAAAGATGTTAAATATCAATCTCAAATGGTTCGTCAATGGTTTCTGATACGTATTTTCCGTCTTTTTTCCGTTGCTTGACACACTCTGTGAGGAGATATTCGATTTGCCCATTGACTGAACGAAAGTCATCTTCTGCCCATGATGCGAGTGCAGCGTATAACTTTGTTGAGAGTCGAAGGGGAATCTGCTTTTTTTTAGCTTCAGCCATCTTTAGTAAAGACTTCCTGTGTTGACAATTGGTTGTGCATCATGATTGCCACAAAGAACGACTAGGAGATTTGAAACCATGGCAGCTTTTCGTTCTTCGTCAAGCTCTACCAATTCCCCTTCATTAAGCCGTTCTAGTGCCATTTCGACCATTCCTACAGCACCATCTACAATCATCTTACGGGCATCAATAATGGCAGAAGCTTGTTGACGTTGAAGCATAACAGCTGCAATTTCTGGAGCGTAAGCTAGGTAAGTAATACGCGCTTCAAGGATTGCCAAGCCAGCATCCTCAACACGACTTTGGATTTCTTCACGAATACGGTTAGCCACAATTTCGCTAGAGCCACGGAGACTACCTTCGTCTGCTTGCCCGTCACCCGTAGTATCTACATTAGGAGACACATCGTAAGGATAGATGCGGACAATATTACGGAGGGCGCTATCACATTGTAATGAAAGATATTCTTTATAGTTATCAACGTTGAAGACTGCCTTAGCGGTATCGACAACTCTCCAAGTTACCGCGATACCGATTTCTACAGGGTTTCCTAGACAATCATTGATTTTTTGACGGGAATTGCTCAAGGTCATAACTTTGAGGGAAATCTGTTTCTTGCCAATTTCAAGATTTACATCATTGCCATTTGATGATTTCATCCCTGAAAAAGGAGATTTCGTGCTAACGTCACCACTTTGACCAAGTCGGGTGTGGTTTGCAGGGTTAACTGCTACGCTGAAGGGATTGACAAAGTAAAAACCAGGTTCTTTGATGGTACCTGTATAGTTACCAAAAAGGGTCAAAACCAGAGCTTCCTGAGGTTTGACAACTTTTAAGCCAGTATGAGCTAGGCCTGCAATTAAGCTTAATAAAAGTCCGATAATAATTCCAAAAATGTTTTCCGAACTAGCACTCATTATAAGTATAAAGACACCAAGTACGAGTGTCAACTCAATGAGAATCAATGCGAATACACCATTTGGTTTTGAATTGATGAGTTTTTCAGTCATAAGAATGACCTCCTGTTATATGATATCTAAATGATATCATTTTGTTTTTAAAAGTCAATAGAAAGTTGAAAAATAATTACTAAAAAGTTTCAGCCCAATAATTACTTGTAGTAGGTGAGATTATATTGTGCTGAAATACTCTTTTATTCTTATAACTTTTACACTATAATTGTAGTTAGAAAGGGAGAGAAATGTTTGATTATAGAGCACTAGTTATTTTGATGACTTTGATGGATCATTGTGAGCTATCATTATATGAATTATCTGTTAAGGTGAGCTTACCTATAAAGGAAGTCAAAGAAGGAATAGATTATTTAGTGCCTTATCTAGCTAATAAAGGGATAGTGCTGGATAAAAAACAAGGTCGCTATAGTTTATCAAATCGTACGAAGCAGTCTTTGACAGATATTATTAAGTCGGATGAATTGGTTTTACCAAAGTCGACTCGCTTAGCATTAATCTATCTTTACACTTTTTGCCGATTAGATTTTATATCGAATAATCATTACCAAGACTTTTTGAAAGTAAGTAAGAATACAACCTTATCTGATATTCAATCATTAAGAAAGATTATGTTAGATAATGATTTGGAGCTAGGGTACAGTAGAGCAAAAGGTTATACTTTACACGGCTCAGAGTGGAATAAGCACCGTTTAGCTTTTCAAATGGTTAGTGAGTTGCTGGAATCCTCCATAGGGATTTGGGGGTTGGATTATGTTTTATCCAGTTGGGGGTATTCATTAACTTATGATTTGATTGATCAGGTAGTTAAAGATTATTATGAAAAGCTACAGATAGTACCTATTGTTAATCAATTAAAAGTTTGCCTTTTCGGTTTAGTATTCATTATATGTAGGTATCAAAGGGATGTTGAAAGAGTATGTCTTTCAGAGACATTAGTATCTCCTATTATTCAAGATATAACGACTATTTTATTAGATACAGTAGTTGATTTGGGAATTATAGATACGGTATTTTCAGAGGATGATTATCGCTATGTCACAGTTTTATTATCAAGTTGCTTTGAAGGTGAAGTAGATGTTGCTCCGGTTTACTTTAATCAATTAACAGAGGCTATTATAAGTAGAATGGAAGATATTTCTTTGTTACATTTTAAACAAAGAGAAGTATTGAGAGAAAATCTTCGCCGCCACCTTATACCGGCTTACTATAGATTAAAGTTCGGCTTACCTAGCTCAAATGAATATGTGTTGCATGTTAAAGAACATTATCCTGATTTATTTGAACTAGTAAAAGATTCTTTGACTCCCTTGATGGACGCTATTGACAAGCCCATACCTGATAGTGAAACAGCATATTTTGTTATCCATTTTGGAGGATATTTAAAGAAAGCAGACAATTTGCCTCAAAAATGTTATAAAGCAGCAATTATCTGTCCTAATGGAATTAGTTCTTCATTGATGATAAAAGAGAATCTATTAGCATTATTCCCTCAAATTGAGTTTATAGGAACCTCAAAGATTGATGATTTATATGCGAAAACTAGTAGTGACTATGATATGGTTTTTTCTACTATAAAGGTGGATACAGAGAAGCCAAATTATCTAGTTTCTGTTATGATGACGGAAGAACAAACAACACAGTTAGTTGAATTGGTATCAAAAGATTTCCCAGATACAGGTTATCGAGATATTGAGCTTAATCAGATAATTAGCATAGTAAGACGATATAGTGTAATCACACAAGAATTAGAGTTAAAATTAGCATTAAAGAGGTATCTCTATCAAGAAATGAACAGAAAGGAAGTGTTACCATTGTTAGAAGAATTAATTACAAAAGAAACTTATCAGGTTAGTTCGGAAAAATTAGGATGGAAGGAGGCAATTCGTTTAGCAGCTAAACCGCTTTTGGATCAACATAAGATAACTGAGAACTACCCTGAGGCAATGATTCAAAAAGTAGAAGAGTTTGGGCCTTTTATTAATTTAGGGAAGGGAGTAGCAATTCCTCACGCTCGGCCAGATGAAGGTGTGAATGAAATAGGAATGTCAATGTTAGTTTTGGAAGAACCGATTTATTTATTGGATAATCCAGAACAAGAGGTAAGATTGTTGATTTGTATTGCAGCTATTGATAATGAGAGTCATTTAAAGGCTTTGTCACATTTAACAACAATTTTAAGAGATAAAAATCATGTTCAAACTTTAATATCATCAAAAAACTATGATGACATTGAAATGATAATTAAACAGGAGGATTAGATAATGTTAAAAATTGGTACAGCTTGTGGTTCAGGATTAGGTTCAAGTTTTATGGTACAGATGAATATTGAATCTGTATTGAGTGATTTGAATGTTTCAGATGTAGAAGTTGAACACTATGATTTAGGTGGAGCAGATCCAAATGCAGCTGATATTTGGATTGTTGGTCGTGATTTAGCTGATTCAGCTAGTCATCTTGGAGATGTTCGTATCTTAAATAGTATTATTGATATGGATGAACTACGAGAATTAATTACTAAACTTTGTGAAGAAAAAGGACTTATTTAGGAGGCTAGCGTCATGATGAAGTTCATATTGGATATTGTTAGTACACCAGCTATTTTAGTAGCTTTAATTGCAATCTTAGGATTAGTTCTTCAGAAGAAGAAATTACCTGATATTATTAAAGGTGGAATTAAGACCTTTGTTGGTTTCTTAGTTGTATCTGGTGGTGCAGGAATTGTACAAAATTCTTTGAATCCATTTGGTACCATGTTTGAACATGCTTTTCATTTATCTGGAGTTGTACCGAATAATGAAGCAATTGTAGCTGTAGCTTTAACCACATATGGCTCAGCTACTGCAATGATTATGTTTGCAGGTATGGTATTCAATATCTTAATTGCTCGTTTTACTCGATTCAAATATATCTTTTTAACAGGGCACCACACTCTATATATGGCGTGTATGATTGCGGTCATTTTATCAGTTGCTGGCTTTACAAGTTTGCCTCTTATCTTACTAGGAGGATTAGCACTTGGTATTATTATGAGTGTTTCCCCGGCATTTGTGCAAAAATATATGGTTCAATTAACTGGAAATGACAAGGTGGCTTTAGGTCATTTCAGTTCTTTGGGATATTGGTTAAGTGGTTTCACTGGTAGCCTTATCGGTGACAAATCAAAATCAACAGAGGACATTAAATTCCCAAAGAGTTTAGCTTTTTTACGTGATAGTACTGTTAGTATTACTTTATCTATGGCAGTTATTTACATTATTGTAGCTATCTTTGCAGGGTCAGAATATATAGAAAAAGAAATCAGTAATGGTACAAGTGGTCTAGTTTATGCTTTACAATTAGCAGGTCAATTTGCAGCAGGTGTATTTGTTATTTTAGCAGGTGTTCGCCTTATTTTGGGTGAAATTGTTCCAGCCTTTAAAGGTATTTCAGAGCGTCTTGTACCTAATTCAAAACCTGCTTTGGATTGTCCGATTGTTTATACTTATGCACCTAATGCAGTCCTAATTGGATTTATCTCTAGTTTTGTTGGTGGTTTAGTAAGTATGGCAATTATGATTGCTTCAGGAACGGTTGTCATCTTACCAGGCGTTGTGCCTCATTTCTTCTGTGGAGCGACTGCAGGTGTCATTGGGAATGCATCTGGTGGTGTTCGTGGAGCCACTATTGGAGCATTTTTACAAGGTATTTTAATTAGTTTTCTTCCAATCTTTTTAATGCCAGTTTTGGGAGGACTTGGTTTCCAAGGGTCAACTTTCTCAGATGCAGATTTTGGTCTATCAGGAATTATTTTAGGAATGTTGAATCAATTTGGCTCACAAGCAGGCATTGTTATTGGTCTTGTTCTTATTCTAGCAGTTATGTTTGGAGTATCCTTTATTAAAAAGCCATCTGCAAAGGAGGAATAAGGGATGATTTTAAGTGAAAATAGAGAAGATGAGTTAAGAAAATTTGCAACAAAAATCCGATTAAATACTCTTAGAACATTGAATCATCTTGGATTCGGCCATTATGGAGGGAGTCTGTCTATAGTAGAAGTTTTAGCAGTGCTTTATGGTGAAATAATGCCGATGACTCCAGAAATATTTGCGTCACGAGATAGAGATTATTTTGTTTTATCCAAGGGACATGCTGGACCAGCTTTGTACAGCACACTCTATTTGAATGGTTTCTTTGACAAAGAATTCTTACATTCTTTAAATACAAATGGAACCAAATTACCGTCTCATCCTGATAGAAATCTAACGCCTGGTATAGATATGACAACTGGCTCTTTAGGACAGGGAATTAGTGTTGCAACCGGGCTTGCATATGGTCAGAGAATAAGAAAAAGTCCCTTTTATACCTATGCTATTGTTGGAGATGGTGAGTTAAATGAGGGACAATGTTGGGAGGCTATACAGTTTGCTTCTCATCAACAGTTATCTAATTTAATTGTATTTGTAGACGATAACAAAAAACAATTAGATGGTTTTACAAAGGATATTTGTAATCCAGGTGATTTTGTAGAAAAATTCTCAGCATTTGGATTTGAATCCATTAGGGTCAATGGTTCAGATATTAGAGAAATTTATGAAGGGATTGTCCGATTAAAACAGTCAAATGATTCATCCCCTAAGTGTATTGTATTAGATACTACTAAAGGTCAAGGAGTTCGAGAGCTGGAAGAAATGAAATCCAATCATCATCTTCGCCCTACTGTAGAGGAGAGACAAATGTTAACTTCAGTTGTAGAAAGATTAAGTCAGGAATTGGAGGAAACAGAATGATGAGAAGTACGAAAGAATTACGACATGTGTATAGAGATTTCCTTCTAGAGGCTAACCAAAGTTATTCTGATATAGTAGTTTTAGAAGCAGATTTGTCAAGTTCTATGGCTACTAATAATCTTGAAAAGGACTTTGGAGACCGTTATGTGAATGTTGGGATCATGGAAGCAGAAATGGTCGGGCTTGCAGCAGGTTTATCTATTCAGGGGTTTAGACCTTATCTTCATACATTTGGCCCTTTTGCTTCACGAAGAGTATTTGATCAATTATTTATTTCTCTTGGATACGCACAATTGGATGCCACTGTGATTGGATCAGATGCAGGAGTAACTGCAGAAATGAATGGTGGGACACATATGCCATTTGAAGAAATTGGATTGTTACGTTTAATTCCTAAATCAATCATTTTCGAAGCAACTGATGATATCCAATTTCGTGAAATCTTGAACCAGACATTAGACTTAAAAGGACTAAAATATATTCGAACAATTAGAAAAGCTCCAGAGGCTGTATATCAAGGTGGAGAAGATTTTTCTAAAGGCTACATTGAGTTAAGACACGGTGAAGATGTTGTAATAGTTGCTTCTGGCATAATGGTTGCTCCAAGTATTCGAGTTGCGGATGAACTGTTTAAATTAGGTTATTCAGTAGGTGTGATAGATTTATTTAGAATCAAACCGATACCAGAACAGATAAAAACAATGTTAAGTGGAAAAACTATATTTACTGTAGAAAACCACAATCAGATAGGTGGAATTGGCAGTGCTTTATGTGAATTATTCTCTGATGATGGAATAACAAAAATTCATCGGATGGGTGTTCAAGAAAGATTCGGTCAAGTAGGGAAAATGGATTATCTTCTTAATGAATATGGTTTGAGTGAATCGAATATAAAAGAGAAAGTTCTAGAGTTTTATAATGCAAGATAGATGTTAAATACACTTATCTGAAAGAACTTCTGTAAAAATTACATTACGTTATTTAAAGCAAGCGGATTAAAAGCATATTCTGGTAATCAGAAAGTGCCCTGATCCGCTTTGTTGTTTTTAATTTAAAATGTTTATATGTGTATAGAATTTTCTGAAAATTCAAGAATTTTCTTCTGTTCATTGCCTTTAAAATGTGCTATAATAGTAAAAACTGAAATGGGAGGGATAAGATGACTGAATTAGATAAACGTCACCGCAGTAGCATTTATGATAGTATGGTTAAATCACCAAACCGTGCCATGCTTCGTGCGACTGGTATGACAGATAAGGACTTTGAAACACCGATTGTGGGAGTGATTTCAACTTGGGCGGAAAATACGCCATGTAACATTCACTTGCATGATTTTGGGAAATTGGCGAAAGAAGGTGTCAAATCGGCAGGTGCTTGGCCTGTACAGTTTGGTACCATTACCGTAGCGGACGGGATTGCCATGGGGACGCCTGGTATGCGTTTCTCTTTGACATCTCGTGATATCATTGCGGACTCTATCGAGGCGGCTATGGGTGGTCACAACGTTGATGCCTTCGTCGCTATCGGTGGCTGTGACAAGAACATGCCTGGTTCTATGATTGCTATTGCCAATATGGATATTCCAGCCATTTTCGCCTATGGTGGAACTATTGCACCGGGAAATCTTGATGGCAAAGACATTGACTTGGTTTCTGTTTTTGAGGGTATCGGAAAATGGAACCACGGTGACATGACAGCTGAGGACGTGAAACGTCTTGAATGTAATGCCTGCCCTGGCCCTGGTGGCTGTGGTGGTATGTATACAGCTAATACCATGGCGACCGCTATCGAAGTTCTAGGGATGAGTTTGCCAGGATCTTCATCTCACCCAGCTGAATCAGCTGATAAGAAAGAAGATATCGAAGCAGCAGGACGTGCTGTTGTTAAGATGCTGGAGCTTGGTCTTAAACCATCAGATATCTTGACTCGTGAAGCCTTTGAAGATGCCATCACTGTAACCATGGCTCTTGGTGGTTCTACAAACGCCACTCTTCACTTGCTTGCCATTGCCCATGCTGCCAATGTTGACTTGACACTTGAGGACTTCAATATGATCCAAGAGCGTGTGCCTCACTTGGCCGACTTGAAACCTTCTGGTCAGTATGTCTTCCAAGACCTCTACGAAGTTGGTGGTGTCCCTGCGGTTATGAAGTACTTGTTGGCAAATGGTTTCCTTCACGGAGACCGCATTACATGTACTGGTAAGACAGTTGCTGAGAACTTGGCTGACTTTGCAGACCTCACACCAGGTCAAAAAGTCATCATGCCACTTGAAAATCCAAAACGTGCGGACGGTCCGCTTATCATCTTGAACGGGAACCTTGCTCCTGACGGTGCGGTTGCCAAGGTATCAGGTGTGAAAGTGCGTCGTCACGTTGGTCCAGCTAAGGTCTTTGACTCAGAAGAAGATGCGATTCAGGCCGTTCTGACAGATGAAATCGTTGATGGCGATGTTGTCGTTGTTCGTTTCGTGGGGCCTAAGGGTGGTCCTGGTATGCCTGAGATGCTGTCACTTTCATCAATGATTGTTGGTAAAGGTCAGGGAGACAAGGTTGCCCTCTTGACAGACGGACGTTTCTCTGGTGGTACTTATGGTCTGGTTGTTGGACATATTGCTCCTGAAGCTCAGGATGGTGGACCAATCGCTTACCTTCGTACAGGCGATATCGTTACGGTTGACCAAGATACCAAAGAAATTTCCATGGCCGTATCTGAAGAAGAACTTGAAAAACGTAAGGCAGAAACAACCTTGCCACCACTTTATAGCCGTGGTGTTCTTGGTAAATATGCCCACATCGTATCATCTGCTTCACGCGGAGCCGTGACAGACTTCTGGAATATGGACAAGTCAGGTAAAAAATAAACTCAAAAAGCAAGCCAACTTCGGCTTGCTTTTTTTCATCTCCAAAAGTGATTTGCCTGCTTAACGAGGTGGCAGTCCAAGGGCAATACGGCCGTAGCGACTGATTCGTGTAATTTTCCAGGCAGGCGACCAGGTAACTTCAACCTTGACATCTTCAATACCCTCGATTTGTTTCAGACCTGCCACGATTTCGATAGGCAAACTTTCTGCGCAATCGCAGGCTGTATCGGTGAAGGTCATGACAATCTTGCAGAGACCTGTTTCATCCAGATTGATTTCATAAATCAACCCTAGATTGTAAACATCCAATTCCACATCTGTATCAAAAACCTTCTCTAGTTTTTCGATAATTTGGTCTTGTAAGGCCAAAGCGCGGTTGTTAATTTTGATATCCTCTCTCATTACAGTCCCTCCACGTGATAAATATCCTCTATTTTCTCATAATTCTGACAATTTGGCAAGTTTTTGATGAATTTTCTGAAAAATATGATAAAATGAAGAAAATACGGAATCAAGGGGAAGCCTATGGAGCAGATTGGAAAAGTCTTTAGACAATTACGAGAGTCAAGAAATATCTCGCTGAGACAAGCAACTGGGGGACAATTTTCGCCGTCCATGTTGTCCCGTTTTGAAACAGGTCAGAGTGAGCTTTCGGTGGAAAAGTTTCTATTCGCACTAGAAAATATATCGGCCAGTGTGGAGGAGATCCTCTTTCTGGCGAGAGGTTTTCAGTATGATACAGATTCTGAGTTGAGAAAAGAAATCATAGATGTCTTGGCTCCAAAGAATATAGCTCCGCTTGAGGACTTGTATCGCAGGGAGTATCAAAAGCATGCCCATTCTCAAAACAAACAGAAACATATTCTAAATGCCATTATTATCAAGTCTTATATGAAGAGCATGGACGAAAGGGTAGAGTTAACGGCAGAGGAAGGGAAAGTCCTTCATGACTACTTGTTTTCTACTGAGATTTGGGGAATCTATGAACTCAATTTATTCTCGGTCAGTTCTCCGTTCTTATCTGTTTCCCTTTTTACTAGATATGTACGAGAAATGGTCCGAAAATCTGATTTTCTAATGGAAATGTCTGGTAATCGAAACCTGTTTCACACTATGCTATTGAATGGTTTTTTAGCTAGCATTGAGTGTGAAGAATTTACTAATGCCTCTTATTTTAAACGTGTCATCAAAGAGCATTTCTACAAGGAAAATGAGACCTATTTCCGAATTGTCTATTTGTGGGCGGAAGGTCTCCTTGATAGCAAGCAAGGCAGAGTCAAGGAAGGTCAGAAAAAGATGGAGGATGCTGTCCGTATTTTTGAGATGTTAGGCTGCAACAAATCGGCAGATTACTATAGAAATACGACCGATTGTTGAATATCTGCAAACTAAGAAAATAATTTAAAATTTGAAGCGATAGAACTCTTACCCTCTCTCAGGTTATCAAAGAAGTTCTATCGTTTTTTTGCTTATTTTGTGTGTTGCATATATTCAAAAGTTTTCCCTTTCAATTTCTAAGTGATATACTATAGTCATACTTCATATAGGGATTATCACAAGAAGGGAGATTACCTATGAAACTATTGTTCAGAAATCAAGCTTATCGTCTTTTGACTTTGTCACGCTTCTTCAATGCCTTTGGTGCTTCGATTTTTAATCTGGTATTTATCGTCTATGCATCGACCCTACCACAAGCCTCTTTTGCGGTTGCTATGGCGAATATTGTCATGATTCTTCCGACCCTCTTTACAGTTTTTGTAGGGATTCGGGCAGATTACACAAGGGACAAGGTCAAATGGATGGTCTATAGCGGTTTGTTTCAGGCGGTTTTATTTTTTCTGGCAGCCCTGGTTGTTCAGCAAGCTAGTCTCTTTGCTTTTTCTATCCTGTGTTTAATCAATGTCATTAGTGATGTCATCAGTGATTTTGCAGGTGGTTTGCGCATGCCTCTTATTAAGGAAAAAGTAGCTGAAGATGATCTGATGGAGGCTTATTCTTTTTCCCAGTTCATCACCTATATTTCAGCTATTGGGGGTCAAGCTTTTGGAGTCTGGCTCTTAGGTCTATCGGTCAACAATTTTTCTCTCGTTGCGGGAATCAATGCCTGTTTTTTCCTCGCATCAGCCTCTATTCTCTTTTTAGGAAAAAGCAAATTAAGACTGTCAATGTCATCTGCTGATGGTGAATCACTAAAAAATGAGAAGCTTCCGATCAAAGACCAGTTCCTAACAATTTACCAAAATTTACGCCTTGTTTTTCTTAAAGGTGGACAGAAAAACTTTGGATTCATGATCTTTTCTGTCTTGCTTATCAATGCCTTGGGTGGTTCCTTAGGAGGCATCTACAATATCTTCTTGTTGAGCCATTCTCTCTTGAATTTTTCTTACACAGAGGCGTTATTTATCAGTCAGGTCGGCGCTTTAGTAGCAGTCATCATCAGTAGCCTTACGGGCAATGATTATTTTGGGAAGCAGTCCTTGCCTAGATTGATGATGTGGGTGACCGTAGGACTCAGTCTAGTTGGTCTAGCTAATTTATTCAATCAAGTCGTACTTGGTTTGCTATTTCTCTTTTTGACTCTGTATGTGTCTGGTAAAGTTCAACCAAAGATTAGTGCCATGCTCATGAAAAATCTAGCTCCAGAGGTTTTAGCTCGTACCAGTAATTTTTTAGGTCTCTTGTTTACCCTATCCATACCTGTGGGAACAGCCTGTTTTTCACTTGTAGCTGTATGGAATATACAGTTGACTTGGATGCTATTTGTTGGTCTTTCCTTGTTAGCTATTCTTTTGACAGTTATTAATCTTAAAAATGATATTTAAATCCTAATTTTTTTCTCACTGTTTTAATCCCCTTATTTATGGTAAAATAAGACTATTAAGTTTAAAGAGGATTCCCTATGAAATTACAAAAACCAAAAGGAACGCAGGATATTTTACCTGCTGAATCTGCCAAATGGCAGTACGTTGAGGGCTTTGCCCGTGAGATTTTCAAGCGCTACAACTATGCAGAAGTGCGCACGCCTATTTTTGAGCACTACGAGGTTATCAGCCGCTCTGTCGGAGACACAACGGATATCGTAACCAAGGAAATGTACGATTTTTATGACAAGGGTGACCGCCATATCACTCTCCGTCCAGAAGGAACTGCGCCAGTTGTCCGTTCCTATGTGGAAAATAAACTCTTCGCCCCAGAAGTGCAAAAGCCAAGTAAGTTCTATTACATGGGCCCTATGTTCCGCTATGAGCGTCCACAGGCAGGTCGTTTACGCCAGTTCCACCAGATTGGTGTCGAGTGCTTTGGCTCTAGCAATCCAGCTACCGATGTAGAAACGATTGCGATGGCAGCTCACTTCCTGAAAGAAATCGGCATCCAAGGTGTCAAATTGCACCTCAACACTCTTGGAAATCCTGAGAGCCGTGCGGCCTATCGTCAAGCCTTAATTGACTATTTGACACCGCTCAAGGAGACCTTGTCTAAGGATAGCCAACGTCGTCTGGAGGAAAATCCTCTCCGTGTCTTGGACTCTAAGGAAAAAGAAGACAAGGAAGCAGTAGAGAATGCGCCTTCTATCTTGGACTTCCTTGATGAAGAAAGCCAAGCACACTTTGATGCTGTGCGTCAGATGTTGGAAAATCTTGGAGTAGACTATATCATCGATACCAATATGGTGCGTGGTCTGGACTACTACAACCACACGATTTTTGAGTTTATTACTGAGATTGAGGGCAATGACCTGACCGTCTGTGCGGGTGGTCGCTACGATGGTTTGGTTGCTTACTTTGGTGGTCCTGAGACTGCTGGCTTTGGTTTTGGACTTGGTGTAGAGCGCCTGCTTCTCATTCTTGAAAAGCAAGGTGTGGCCCTCCCTATCGAAAATGCCCTAGATGTCTATATTGCGGTCTTGGGTGAAGGAGCAAATGTCAAGGCCTTGGAGTTGGTACAGGCTCTTCGCCAACAAGGATTCAAAGCAGAGCGTGATTACCTTAACCGTAAACTAAAAGCTCAGTTCAAGTCAGCCGATGTCTTTGTGGCTAAGATCCTCATCACCCTAGGAGAGAGTGAAGTCGAAAGCGGACAAGTGACAGTCAAGAACAACCAAACCCGAGAAGAAGTGCAAGTGTCACTTGATGCTATCAGCCAAAACTTCTCAGAAATCTTTGAAAAATTAGGCTTTTAATGATAGATAAACTGGTCAGGATCTTACTCTTGACCTTTTTCTTTTGCAAAATGACAAAAATCATAAACTTTTTGACAAATATTGTTGTCAAAAAGAAAAAGATGTGTTACAATATAAGCAAGTTAAGAGAAAAGGAGAAAGGAATGCTTAAAAATCGTCTAAAAGAGCTTCGGGCTCGCGATGGTCTCAATCAAACCGAACTGGCCAAGTTAGCAGGAGTTTCCAGACAGACCATTAGCTTACTAGAACGGGACGAATACACCCCGTCCGTTGTGATTGCCTTGAAAATATCTCAGATTTTCAACGAAACAGTCGAATCGGTATTTCGCTTGGAGGAGGACGAGTGATGAACAAATATAAAGTAATCTATTATGTATTTGCCATAGCTTTATTAGTCAGCGTGTGTCTACTAATTGGAACAAATCTAGGATGGTTTGATCTCTATTACAGCGACCAATTTGTTTGGGCCTACTTTGCTCTTATCCCAGTAATTGACTGGATTGAAAAGAAATCCAAAAATCTAGCAAGTGAAAAAGGAGAATGAATATGAAAAAGAAACGTGGCTTGTTATTTTTAATTCCTTTTGTCTTGGGAGTTTTCTTGTACATGTTTGTAGATATGTTGAAGGCTGGTGCCGGATTCCACGGAATTATGTTAGATGTAAAAATCTTGACACTATGGCTATCAGCTATTTGTTTACTATTAGGTTTCGTTGGCATTGTTTTGACGTTCAATTTCTTAAAGAAAAGCAGAAAATTTCACTCCTTGTATCAAGAGGAAATAGATGATGATCTGAATGAAACCTATTATGTGCAAATGTATCGTAATCTTGAGTTTGGAACCATTACTTTTAATATTACAGGCGTAGCGATTGTATTGGCTCTTGTCATCTCAGGTAGTGAAGTAATTGTACTCGATGTAAGTCGTATAACATTTTCCCTTTCCTTTTTGGGATTAGTGCTGTATTCACACAGCCAAAAATATCTTTTTAAAACAATTGCGATTGTTCGTCAGCTTGATTTGGCATTTTTCTCTACACCAAAGGATATCTTAGAGTATTTCGATTCTTACGATGAAGGGGAGCGCAAGGCTAATTTGGAACAGAGTTTTCGAATTTTATTCCAATTAAATCAGTATGTCTTACCAATCTTATATATTTTTCTTTTTATCATTTCTTTGTTGACAGGAGAGATTCAGCTACTAGCTTTCTTGCTTGTCGGAGCCATCCATGTTTATATCAATGTGATGCAAATACCTATGGTAAAACGTTATTTCAAATAGGAGATTTATATGAAATTACTTAAAAATCTTGGCTGGTTTCTTCTAGCCCTTCTATCCTTTTTCTTTGGTTATGGCTTTATTCAGGGGCTCGCGACTACGTCGCTTGCCTTAGGCGCGTCACCTTATGCTGTTACCTTACTTTATGTGGCCTTGGCTGGAGTTTATGTGTACGGCATTTACAAATGGTATCAGAAAGGTCCTGTCCATATTGAGAAGAGCGGCTTTAACCGATTTATTTGGCTTCCTGCCTTAGTTTGGTTCTTATCTCTTGTTGTCCAGTTTTTCTTGCCAAATGATCCTTCAGTAAATCAGCAAATAGCGATAGACTTGACTTTGTCTCAACCACTTTTCTCATTCTTTGCGGTCGTTATTTTTGCTCCTTTGACGGAAGAACTTATCTTTAGAGGGATGTTAGCACGCTACCTCTTTTCTAAGCAGGACAATAGTAAACAAACTCTGATTTTTCTTCTGGTATCCAGTGTTCTGTTTGCCTTGATTCATTTCCCAGGTGATGTGCAACAATTTTTTGTCTATTTTAGCCTTGGTTTTAGTTTGGGCTTGGCTTATATTAGCAGAAAAGGTCTGGTCTACAGTATTTCTCTCCACGCTTTGAATAATTTAGTCGGCTTTTTGATGATTCTCATGCTATAATAGAGTCAGGAGGTCACATGAAACGAGTAATTTTATTAGCAGTGATTCAAGCAGTTGTTCTATTTTTCATCATTGGGGGATTAGCTTATGCCTTCAAAGGTGATTTCTTCTATAGCCATCTCGCAGTGGTCTTTGCCCCTATTGCCGGTATCTGGCGTTTTGGGACAGCTTACACAACGGAAATTGTCTTGCCTCGAAAGGCAGCTGAAATCGCTGAAAAGCGTAAAGCAGGCAACAATTCAAAATAAAAGAGTCCGGTGAAATGTTCATCGGATTTTTGTATTGGTGCTAATTTTTAATGACTTCACCTGATTTTTAAAGACTGGCAAACTTTTCTGCTGATTTTCATGAAGAGCCTGCGCTTTTATGGTAAAATAGTAACAGAATAAAAGAGGAGAGAAACAATGAAACGTAGTATGTATGCTGGTCGTGTTCGTGAGGAACACATCGGACAAGAAATGACCTTGAAAGGATGGGTTGGCCGTCGTCGTGACCTTGGTGGTTTGATTTTTATCGACCTTCGTGACCGTGAAGGAATCATGCAGTTGGTTATCAACCCTGAAAAAGTATCTGCAGAGGTCATGACAACAGCTGAAAGCCTTCGTAGCGAATTTGTCATCGAGGTGACAGGTCAGGTTGCTGCGCGTGAGCAAGCCAATGATAAGTTGCCAACTGGTACAGTTGAGTTAAATGTAACAGCTCTGACAGTGCTTAATACAGCTAAGACAACACCATTTGAGATTAAGGATGGGATTGAGGCCAATGACGATACACGTTTACGTTACCGTTACCTTGACCTTCGTCGTCCAGAAATGTTGGAAAATCTTAAACTTCGTGCTAAAGTGACCCACTCTATCCGCAACTACTTGGATGAGTTGGAGTTTATCGACGTGGAGACACCATTCCTTTCTAAGTCAACGCCAGAAGGGGCGCGTGACTATTTGGTGCCGTCTCGTGTTAATAAAGGGCATTTTTACGCTCTTCCTCAAAGTCCACAAATCACGAAACAGCTCTTGATGAATGCTGGTTTTGACCGTTACTACCAAATTGTTAAATGTTTCCGTGATGAGGACTTGCGTGGAGATCGCCAGCCTGAGTTCACTCAGGTCGACTTGGAAACGTCTTTCCTTACTGAGCAAGAAATCCAAGATATCACAGAAGGTTTGATTGCGCGCGTGATGAAGGAAACTAAAGGCATCGAAGTGACGCTTCCATTCCCTCGTATGAAATACGATGACGCTATGGCTCTTTACGGTTCTGACAAGCCAGATACCCGTTTTGACATGTTGCTTCAGGACTTGACAGAAGTGGTCAAAGGTGTAGACTTTAAAGTCTTTTCAGAAGCACCTGCTGTAAAAGCAATTGTAGTCAAAGGCGCTGCGGACAACTATTCACGTAAAGACATCGACAAGATGACGGAAGTAGCCAAACAGTACGGTGCCAAAGGTCTTGCTTGGGTCAAGGTAGTTGATGGAGAACTAAACGGACCAGTTGCCAAGTTCTTGACAGGCATCCAAGCAGAATTGACAACAGCTCTTGCTCTTGGAGAGAAGGACGTGGTTCTCTTTGTGGCGGATACGCTTGAAGTGGCCAATGCAACTCTTGGTGCCCTTCGTGGACGTATTGCCAAAGAGCTTGGTTTGATTGATAACGATAAATTTAACTTCCTTTGGGTGGTTGACTGGCCAATGTTTGAATGGTCTGAAGAAGAAGGCCGTTACATGAGTGCCCACCATCCGTTTACTCTTCCACAGGAAGAGACTACTCACGAATTAGAAGGTGATTTGGCGAAGGTTCGTGCCATTGCTTACGATATTGTCTTGAACGGTTATGAACTTGGTGGTGGTAGCCTTCGTATCAACCAAAAAGACCTTCAAGAACGTATGTTCAAGGCTCTTGGTTTCTCAGCCGAAGAAGCAAATGACCAGTTTGGTTTCCTTCTTGAAGCCATGGACTATGGTTTCCCACCACACGGTGGCTTGGCTATCGGGCTTGACCGATTTGTCATGCTCTTAGCAGGAGAAGAAAATATTCGTGAAGTTATTGCCTTCCCTAAGAACAATAAGGCAAGTGACCCAATGACACAAGCTCCTTCAACAGTAGCTCTCAAACAACTAGAGGAACTCAGCTTACAAGTAGAAGAAGATGAAACAAGCAAAACGAATTAAGCGGTGGCGCTATTATCTGCGCCGCTTTGCTCATCAGATAAAAATTTTACGTGTCTTACAAAGCATCTCTCGCGAAAAATATGATGAGAAGATTTCGGCCTCTCTGGTCTATGGATTTTTATCAGCAGTAGCGGTCAATTTCTTTTTCCAACCAGGTCATGTGTATTCGAGTGGTGCGACAGGTCTGGCACAGATTATCTCTGCCTTGAGTAATCACTGGTTTGGTTTTCATATCCCGATTTCGCTAACCTTTTACGCCATTAATTTTCCTTTGATGGTCTTGGCTTGGTATCAGATTGGGCATAAGTTCACCGTCTTTACCTTCATCACGGTATCCATGAGTTCCTTCTTTATCCAGTTTGTGCCTGTGGCGACCTTGACTGAGGATCCCATTATCAATGCCCTTTTTGGGGGTGTTGTCATGGGCTTGGGGATTGGTTTTGCTCTTCGAAACAATATCTCCAGTGGTGGGACGGATATCGTCAGCCTGACCATTCGCAAGAAAACAGGTAAGAATGTCGGTAGTATTTCTTTCTTGGTAAATGGGACGATCATGCTGATAGCAGGTTTGACCTTTGGCTGGAAATACGCCCTCTACTCTATGATTACCATCTTTGTCTCTAGCCGTGTGACAGATGCGGTCTTTACCAAGCAAAAACGCATGCAGGCCATGATTGTGACCAATCATCCAGAGAAGGTAATTGAAAAAATCCATAAAAAGTTGCACCGCGGAGCAACCATGATCCACGATGCAGAAGGAACTTATAATCACGAAAGAAAGGCAGTTTTAATCACTGTCATTACACGTGCAGAGTTTAATGAATTTAAACAGATTATGAAACAGGTGGATCCAAGCGCCTTTGTCTCTGTCTCGGAGAATGTTCATATTTTGGGACGGTTTGTTGAAACAGATAATTAGTAACTAAAAAAACCAGCGCGAGCTGGTTTTTATTTTTCGATAATTTTGTGGGCGATTAACTGGCGATAACAAATTTGTTTATTGCTTTTAGCATCGTTGATAATCTGGAGGATGGTTTCAAGAGAAACACGACCAAGTTCTAGGCTATTGATATCAACATAGGCTGCCAAGTTGAGTTTGGGATTGACTGAGTCAAAGCTGAGAACAGGGACATCCAGTTGGTGTTTTGCGATGTAATCACAGACCCCTGCAGCAAGGAGACTATCAATGGTAATAATAGCGTCAATATTTGGATCGTGTTTGAAGAGAAGTCTACTAAAGCGATAACCATTATCTTCAAGAAATTCAGTAGCAAAGTAAGTCAGATTAGTATCGAGAGGAAGTTGGTATTGTTTTAGAGCTAGCTCGTAACCTGTCAGACGGTCTTGTGTTACGAAGAGTCGCTTAGTACCTCCGATAAAGGCAATTCGCTTGCATCCTTTTTTGATGAAATACTCTGTCGCATCAAAACCAGCTTGGACATTGTCATTATCGACAAGTGGAATGAAGGGAGATAGAGATTTACCTAAGATAAGGAAAGGAAATTGCTCGTCTGCTACTAACTTAACCAAAGGGTCCTCTTCTTGGGCATAGAGGAAAATCAAACCATCTACACGCTTACCATAGACCATCTGGGAAATAGCTTTGAGTCGCTCTTTGGCGTCTTTACCTGTCGCGATCTGAATGGCGTAGTGGTTTTCAGAGGCGACTTGGGCAATACCACGGAGGACAGATGGGAAGAAAGGATTTTGGTAAAAGGCATCTGAGTCGTCAGGAAGCACCAAGCCGATAACTTGGGTATAGCTACTTACCAAGCTACGAGCATTGAGGTTGGGATGGTAATTGAGCTCCTTCATAGCCTTGCGAACACGTTTTTTCGTTTCATCGCTAATGGTTGATTTATTTTGAATAACACGGGTTACGGTTGAAGGTGAAACACCAGCAGCCTTGGCCACATCTTTAATCGTAACGGGCATAAAAATCTCCTATTTATGGTAATCTGGATCACGGAAATGTGTTTTATAAAAGATAGTGACCAGATATAGAACAAAAAGAATGTTTTGTACAGTGATGAGGGTTGTCATATTTTGGCCAAATAATCCCAAAATAAGCGTAATCAGAGTTGGCAATCCTAAACAGTTCAAGATAAAATGGTAGCACTCTTTAAAGGTTCTAAATGAAAAGAGGCGTGATTTCTTAGTGATATAAAGGAGAAGACTCGCTCCTAGAGAGATGATAAAGAAATTCAAACCAAAGAGGAAGCTTGCACCGAGAACTAGGAAGAGACTGATATAGACACGATTCTGCTGGTACCAGTCTTTAGAAATTGCTTGGGTCAAGCTGTCCTTGCTTTTGAAACTCTCAGTCTGAATGGCTTGGTAAGAGATGCGGGTCAGTTCTTTACTTTCCTTGCTGATGACTAGCTCATTCGTATCGAAATGCAGTTGCAAGTCCTTAGGTAATTCCTTGCTTTGACTTGGACCGATCACAATAGAAGGCTCTTGACTAGCTGTTCCAGTATAAGTTAATTTACCATCAACAATTGTAGCGTGTTCAGAGAGATCCTGGACAACCTTATCTGTCAATGGTTCATAGACATTATCGATAAAGGTTTCTAGCGGATAAGTCTCCTGTGAGCTGTTTTGGATGGCAATAGGTACCATAGATAAGCTGATAAGGAAGATACTGGTAAAGAGAAGCTGAAACCAGTTGAGTCCGAAACGTTTGGACAGGGGCTTACGAAATCCCCAAATACTTGAAAAATATGAAAATGGATATGGAAGCATTTGTATCTTTCTAAAAGGTGTTTTCTATATGAGTATTATTATATAGAGAAATGTACTTTATTTCAAGTCTAGGAGACAAATTGCTTGCTACAAGGATATTTTTACAGTAACAAGTTTTAAAATGAAAAAGGGTGGCGGGGATATATTATCCCTTGTCGCCACCACTTGTAAGTCCTGAAACAAAGTTCTTTTGTAGGAAGAAGAAGAGAATACAGATTGGAAGGGCGATGAGGATAGCGCCTGCTGAGAAGTAGGCAATCTTCAAGTTCTTCGCATTGCTAACGAAGGTTTGGAGACCTACGGCAACAGTAAAGTATTCTTTCTCACGAAGCAAGAAACTAGAGAGGATGTAGTCCCCGAAAGGTCCCATGAAGGCCCAGAGAGCTTGTACGGCAACCATTGGGCGAACCAGTGGAAGAACAATTTGCCAGAAGCGGCGGAAGTGTCCTGCACCGTCTAGTTTTGCAGATTCGTCTAGAGACATTGGCACTGTATCGAAGTAGCCCTTCATGAGCCAAGCATTCATTGGGATACCACCACCAACGTAGAGGAAGATGAGGAACCAGCTGTGGTTAAGGGCGTTCAACATAAGTGCCATAACGAAGAAGGCTGTCAAAGCGGCCATTGTTGGAACCATTTGGATAATCAAGAAGAAGACCAAACTTTGTTTACGAGCCAAGAAATTGTAACGGCTGTAAGCATAACCAGCAAGTACGATAATACTTGTTTGAACAGCCATAGTAATTAAGGCGATAATCAAAGTGTTGAGATACCAAGTACCGTATAGGGTTTCAGTAAAGAGTCCTTTAAAGTTATCAAAATTGAAGTCGATGTTAGTATCGAGTTTAAAGGCCGCGACGTTACCTGCTTTAAAGGCTGACATGATGGTAATCAACAGTGGATAGATAATCACGATCGATAGGCCAATCAAGTAGAGGTAAGTAAGGGTTTGAGTCAGTCTACGTTTGAGTTTAATTGAGTTATTCATCTTAGACGTCCTCCATATCAAATGCGTGTAGTTTCTTGAATGCGATCATAGAGATTGAGATGACAATGATAGAGATAATCAAGGTAACAGCTGCCGCCATTGAGTATTGAGGAGATGTACCTGTTGTCAAACGGTAGATCCATGAGATCAAGATATCGGTTGAACCAGCTCCACCTCCGACACTACCAGGTCCTCCACCATTGAAGAGGTACATGATAGAGAAGTTGTTAAAGTTGAAGGTGTATTGACTAATCAAAGTAGGTGCCGCAACAGCCAAGATCATTGGGAAAGTGATGTTGCGGAATTTTTGCCAAGCATTGGCACCGTCAATATAAGCTGCTTCGTAAAGGTCGTTAGGAATAGATTGCAAGATACCCAAGGTCAAAACGTAGATGTATGGGAATCCAAGCCAACCCTGCATCATAATCAAGGCAATCTTAGTCCAAGTTGGGTCTGTTTTCCAAGGAATAAGAGTACCATCAAGGAAAGGAAGGAATTTAGCTAAGATTGGCAATACTTGAGTGTTGATGGCTCCGACACTATCGTTAAACATATTTGAGAATGTCAAGATAGTGATGAAGGCTGGAACAGCCCAAGGAAGAAGGAAAATAACACCAAAGATACGTTTTCCTTTGATAAATGGTTGGTTAGCAATGATAGCTGTGAAGATACCGATGACGATCTGTAAAGTTGAGGCAGCTAAAGCCCAGATGATAGTCCAAGAAAGAACGGCACCAAAGGCAGAACGGAAGGTACTCAAACTCCAGATGTTCGTAAAGTTGGTCAAACCAACCCAGTCCAACAATTTGTTTGGTGGCAAGTGCTGGAAGTCATAGTTGGTAAAGGCGATCATCAAGGTTACGATAACCGGGAATATAATCGCAAAAGTCATGGCAACATAAGATGGAATGATCAAGAGGTAAGGGAAACCATTTTCATAGATTCCTTTGATCATTTCTTTAAAGGTAAGTGCTACTGGTATGCCATTGTTAATGTGTTTGGCAGTTGTATGTGCATCTTTGATATTTGCGAAATAAAAGAGTACATAAACAACTACAAAGATTAAATGGAAGGCACCACGAATCAGCATAAAGAGGGAATTATCACGACCTGGTTTGTCACCAAGAGTGATGAGATTGCTCAATTCAGGGGCTGCAAGTGCTAGGAAGTAAAGGACAAATACGATGGTTACACCAAGGAATATAAAACCTTTGGATTTTTGTTTATTGTAAATCTGTCCTAACCCAGGAATGATAGACAGCAGAGCTGCTTTACTAGGTTGTTGCTTTTCCATAATAACTCCTTTCATAGGATACTGGTTTCTAATTAAAACCTAAACTATATATGTTTTTGATTGATAAATTCAAAGGGGGATTTGATTTCCACCCCCCTTGAACAAATTTTTTATTCACCAAATTTTTGTTTGATTGTTTCTTTGATCAATGTTACAGCGTCGTTAGCAGCTGTTTTCGCATCTTTCTTACCACTTACAGCATCAAAGAGCATAGTTTTCGCTGGATCCCAAACTGCAGACATTTGAGAGATATTTGGCATTGGTTGAGCGTTCTTGAACTGTTTGATAACAGCTGTTGTCAACTCATCATTTTTACCTTCAGCATATGTACGAGCTTCAGTGTTAGCTGGGATTTCGTTAGTTGTATCGTAGAAGGCTTTTTGTTCTTCAGTTGAAACAAGGAAGTCTACAAATTTTTGAGCGCCTTCAAGGTTCTTAGTGCTTGATGGGATAATCCAAGCTTTACCACCACCGAATGCAGCATATTCTTTTCCATTTGGAAGAGTTGGGATAGTTGCAACACCGTAGTTTACTTTAGCATCTTTAAAGGCTTGAGCTTTCCAAGGTCCGTCGATGATAGCAGCTGTTTTACCTTCTTGGAATTGAGTTTGGATTAAGTTGCCAGCACCTTCAGTATCTTGCATACCTTTAGGCCATTTTTCATACCAAGATTTAGCGTAGTTGATACCTGCGATAGAACCGTCGTTTGCAAGACCGATATCTTTAGCGTCTTTACCGTTTTGTCCGAATACGTAAGCACCGTTACCAGCAAGAAGTCCATATGCATAGTAGAAGTTTGTCCAGTCAGCTAGGAAAGCAGAAGTTTTTCCATCTTCTCCAGCGAAGGCATATTTGCTATCTTTAGCAAGGTTTTCTAAGTCAGCAAAAGTTTTTGGAGCTTCTTTTACCAAGTCTTTGTTGTAGTACATAACAAGTGACTCGATAACAGCAGGAGCACCGTAAACTTTACCATCAGCAGCTGTCACAAGAGATTTAGTTTTATCATCTGTTTTAGCACCGTCGCTCAATTTCACTTCTGAGAGTTGTCCGTCAGTACCAAGGCTACCTACACGGTCGTATGGAGCCATCATAACGTCAGCAGCTTGACCTGATTGGTTGTCAAGAGAAAGTTTGTCAAGCCCACCCATTTGGTCTCCTGTTTTGATGGTAACTTTTACGCCAGCTTCTTTTTCGTAAGCTTTTGCAGCTGATTCAGCAAAGGCTTTATATTGGTCTTCAACGTAGAAAGTGAGTTCTTTCGCTTCGGATGAACCAGAATCAGCAGGTTTATCAGCAGTTTTGCTTCCGCAAGCTACCAAAAGCAAGCTAGCAAGTGTAACAGTTCCAAGCACAGCAGCGCTCTTCATGAATTTAGATGACATAGTGTATTCCTCCTAAAGAATAACAAATTTTATAATGAGGAAACGCAAACGTTTTCCTTTATGGGACTAGTATAGCACAATCGGAAAGCGGTTGCAAGTGTTTTTTGTAAAAATTTTTTAAAAAATTGTGAAAAAAAGTAAACGCTTCATCGTCATATAATAGTAGAAAATCCAAAAAATCCGTTTTGTTTTAAATTTAAAAAAGTTGAGAAAACGATTGCCTAATTTACAAATGGAAAGCAGAGAGGATTCTCACTTTATTTTTGCTTAATAAGGTAAGTGAAACCCTTATTCCTATTTTGTTTGTTTCCTGAAAGGATATATATACAAGTAAGAAGAAAAAATTTAAAAAAAATAATCAAAAAAGTTATTTAAAACCGCTTGCATTTATCAAGAAAATGAGTTATACTAGTAATAGCGCAAACGTTTGCGTTCATAAAAATGTAATATCTAACTATAAACACATGAGGTGCTTATTATGAAAAAACGTCAAAGTGGTGTGTTGATGCACATTTCTTCTCTTCCAGGGGCATACGGAATCGGATCATTTGGTAAAAGTGCTTACGACTTCGTTGATTTCTTGGTTCGCACAAAACAACGTTACTGGCAAATCCTTCCACTAGGAACAACTAGTTACGGAGACTCTCCTTACCAATCTTTCTCAGCCTTCGCAGGGAACACTCATTTTATCGATTTAGATATCTTGGTGGAACAAGGCTTGTTGCAAGCAAGTGACCTTGAAGGGGTTGACTTTGGTAGTGATGCTTCTGAAGTTGATTATGCGAAAATCTACTATGCACGTCGTCCTCTTTTAGAAAAAGCGGTAAAACGTTTCTTGGAAGTAGGAAATGTTAAAGATTTTGAGAAATTTGCTCAAGACAACCAATCATGGCTTGAACTCTTTGCAGAGTATATGGCTATCAAAGAGCATTTTGACAATCTTGCTTGGACTGAGTGGCCAGATGCAGATGCTCGTGCTCGTAAAGCTTCAGCACTTGAAAGCTACCGTGAACAATTGGCAGACAAGTTGGTTTACCACCGTGTGACTCAATACTTCTTCTTCCAACAATGGTTGAAATTGAAAGCTTACGCTAACGACAACCACATCGAAATCGTTGGGGACATGCCAATCTACGTAGCGGAAGATTCAAGCGATATGTGGGCAAATCCACATCTCTTCAAGACAGATGTCAATGGTAAGGCTACTTGCATCGCAGGATGCCCACCAGATGAATTTTCTGCAACTGGTCAGCTTTGGGGTAACCCAATCTATGACTGGGAAGCAATGGATAAAGACGGCTACAAATGGTGGATTGAACGCTTGCGTGAAAGCTTCAAAATCTACGATATCGTTCGTATCGACCACTTCCGTGGTTTCGAATCTTACTGGGAAATCCCTGCTGGTTCTGATACAGCAGCACCTGGTGAGTGGGTCAAAGGTCCTGGCTACAAGCTTTTTGCAGCCGTTAAGGAAGAGCTTGGTGAACTTAACATCATCGCAGAAGATCTTGGTTTCATGACAGACGAAGTCATCGAATTGCGTGAACGTACTGGCTTCCCAGGAATGAAGATTCTTCAATTTGCCTTCAACCCAGAAGACGAAAGCATCGATAGCCCACACTTGGCACCTGCTAACTCAGTTATGTACACAGGAACACACGATAACAATACGGTTCTTGGTTGGTACCGTAACGAGATCGATGATGCGACTCGTGAATACATGGCTCGCTACACTAACCGTAAAGAATACGAAACAGTGCCACATGCTATGCTTCGTACAGTCTTTTCATCAGTTAGCTTCATGGCAATTGCAACTATGCAAGATTTGCTAGAATTGGATGAGGCAGCTCGTATGAACTTTCCATCTACCCTTGGTGGAAACTGGTCTTGGCGTATGACTGAAGATCAATTGACGCCAGCTGTCGAGGAAGGCTTGCTTGACTTGACAACAATCTATCGCCGAATCAATGAAAATTTGGTAGAATTAAAGAAATAATACAATATCAGGAGACACCTTAAACATGTTATCACTACAAGAATTTGTACAAAATCGTTACAATAAAACCATTGCAGAATGTAGCAATGAAGAGCTTTACCTGGCTCTTCTTAACTACAGCAAGCTTGCAAGTAGCAAAAAACCAGTTAACACTGGTAAGAAAAAAGTTTACTACATCTCAGCTGAGTTCTTGATTGGTAAACTTTTGTCAAACAACTTGATCAACCTTGGTCTTTACGACGATGTCAAAAAAGAACTTGCAGCTGCAGGTAAAGATTTGATCGAAGTTGAAGAAGTTGAATTGGAACCATCTCTTGGTAATGGTGGTTTGGGACGTTTGGCTGCCTGCTTTATCGACTCAATTGCTACTCTTGGTTTGAACGGTGACGGTGTTGGTCTTAACTACCACTACGGTCTTTTCCAACAAGTTCTTAAAAATAACCAACAAGAAACAATTCCAAATGCATGGTTGACAGAGCAAAACTGGTTGGTTCGCTCAAGCCGTAGCTACCAAGTGCCATTTGCTCACTTCACATTGACATCAACTCTTTACGATATCGATGTACCTGGTTACAAGACAGAAACTAAGAACCGCTTGCGTTTGTTTGACTTGGATTCTGTTGATTCTTCAATCATTAAAGACGGTATCAACTTTGACAAGACAGATATCGCTCGCAACTTGACTCTTTTCCTTTACCCAGATGATAGTGATCGTCAAGGTGAATTGCTCCGTATCTTCCAACAATACTTCATGGTTTCAAACGGTGCGCAATTGATCATCGAAGAAGCAATCGAAAAAGGAAGCAACTTGCATGACCTTGCTGACTACGCAGTTGTCCAAATCAACGATACTCACCCATCAATGGTTATTCCTGAATTGATCCGTCTTTTGACTGCACGTGGTATTGAACTTGACGAAGCAATCTCAATTGTTCGTAGCATGACTGCCTACACTAACCACACAATCCTTGCTGAAGCCCTTGAAAAATGGCCTCTTGAATTCTTGCAAGAAGTGGTTCCTCACTTGGTACCAATCATCGAAGAATTGGACCGTCGTGTGAAAGCAGAAGTGAAAGATCCAGCTGTTCAAATTATTGACGAGAGTGGACGTGTTCACATGGCCCACATGGATATCCACTACGGATACAGCGTTAACGGGGTAGCAGCGCTCCACACTGAAATCTTGAAGAACTCTGAGTTGAAAGCCTTCTACGACCTTTACCCAGAAAAATTCAACAACAAAACAAACGGTATCACTTTCCGTCGTTGGCTCATGCATGCTAACCCAAGCTTGTCTCACTACTTGGATGAGATTCTTGGAGAAGGTTGGCACCATGAAGCAGACGAGCTTGAAAAACTCTTGTCTTACGAAGACAAAGCAGCTGTCAAAGAAAAATTGGAAAGCATCAAGGCTCACAACAAACGTAAATTGGCTCGTCACTTGAAAGAACACCAAGGTGTAGAAATCAATCCAAACTCTATCTTTGATATCCAAATCAAACGTCTTCACGAGTACAAACGCCAACAAATGAACGCTTTGTACGTAATCCACAAATACCTTGACATCAAAGCTGGTAACATCCCTGCTCGCCCAATTACAATCTTCTTTGGTGGTAAAGCAGCTCCAGCCTACACAATTGCTCAAGACATCATCCACTTGATCCTTTGCATGTCAGAAGTTATTGCTAACGATCCAGCAGTAGCTCCACACTTGCAAGTAGTTATGGTTGAAAACTACAACGTTACTGCAGCAAGCTTCCTTATCCCAGCATGTGATATCTCAGAACAAATCTCACTTGCTTCTAAAGAAGCTTCAGGTACTGGTAACATGAAATTCATGTTGAACGGAGCTTTGACTCTTGGTACTATGGACGGTGCTAACGTGGAAATCGCTGAGTTGGTTGGCGACGAAAACATCTACATCTTTGGTGAAGATTCAGAAACTGTTATCGACCTTTACGCAAAAGCAGCTTATAAATCAAGCGAATTCTACGCTCGTAAAGCTATCAAACCATTGGTTGACTTCATCGTTAGCGATGCAGTTCTTGCAGCTGGAAACAAAGAGCGCTTAGAACGCCTTTACAATGAATTGATCAACAAAGACTGGTTCATGACTCTTCTTGACTTAGAAGACTACATCAAAGTCAAAGAGCAAATGTTGGCTGACTACGAAGACCGTGACGCATGGTTGGATAAAGTTATCGTTAACATTTCTAAAGCAGGATTCTTCTCATCTGACCGTACAATCGCTCAGTATAACGAAGATATCTGGCACTTGAACTAATACTCTTCGAAAATCTCTTCAAACCACGTCAGCGTTATTTGCAACCTCAAAGCGGTGCTTTGAGCAACCTGCGGCTAGCTTCCTAGTTTGCTCTTTGATTTTCATTGAGTATAAGATACAAGATTTATACTAATACACTTTCCTATAAAGCGAATTTCGATTGAAATTCGCTTTTTTTGATTACTTTTGTAGAAATAGATCTCTGATACTACATCGAAAGGATTATCTATATAGAATTGTGGCTTAAAACTATTCGTTATAATTATTTTTTCTGAAAATTGTAGGAAAGTGTGTTAAAATGGAAACGTATACAAGTAGTTGTTTGAATGTCAAATTAGAATTTAAAGAGGCTTATTATGAGTAATTTGGAAATAGGGAAACGGATTCGTACCTTACGGACTGAAAAAGGATTGAGTAGGGAAGCTTTTTGTGGAGATGAAAAGCATCTTACTGTTCGTCAGTTGGCCAGAATTGAAACAGGCAATAACTTGCCCAGCTTAGCAAAACTAGACTATATAGCTGAGGTGTTAGGAGTTCCGATGTTTCAGTTAATTGATGAAGGCATGATAATTGTTCCCAAAGAGTATTTAAAGCTAAAAACGAAGTTAATTCGTCAATCTATTCATGGAGATGAAGAAAAAGTCCACCAGCGTGAGGCTATCTTTGAAGATATTCAGGAACATTTTTATGATAAACTCCCTGAGGATGAGCAAGTAGCAGTTGAGGTTCTACAAGCTATTGATGATGTATATGTTTCCGAAAATGTTGAATTTGGAGAGGGCTTGATTGAGGAATATTTCAATCAAACTTTGCTACAAACGGAGTATTCTGTAAATGATTTATTGATCTTATATTTATATTTTTTATCAAATGCTATTAGTTTTAAACGAAATGATGACGTTTTAAAAAAAGTAAGAAATAACATCGTGACCATAATTGACTGTTCAGATAATACTTACATGCATCTGTTACAAAGAGTATTAATTGCAATAGTGTTGTATCAATTGAGGAACGAATACTACGAAGAGATCTCCGTCATTTTTAGTTTTCTAAGAGAAATTATGATGGAAATTCAAGATTCAAACTTAAAACCAACGGTAGACTACTTTGAGGCTAAATATTACTTATATGGAGAAAAAGATAAAGAAAAAGCCCTGCAATGCTATGAAAAAGCTATCAGTGGAGCAGAATTTTTTAATGATATAAATTTCAAAAATCGAGTGATAGAGGAGATGAAAGAAGAGTTTCCAGATATGTAAAAAACTCTTTGTTCATTGTGGGGGTGGCTGATAAGCAGTCTAAGTAGCTTTTCAGTAAGAATTTAATATATTTGAAATAATAGATGATAATCAATAGCATAACTACTTTTATTTTTATGTGCAAAAGACTATTTACAGAGGAATGAGATGAAAAATTTGGAAATAGGAAAACGAATTCGTACCTTACGGACTGAAAAAGGCTTGAGTAGGGAAGCCTTTTGTGGAGATGAAAAAGAACTTACTGTTCGTCAGTTGGGCCGAATTGAAACAGGAAATAACTTGCCCAGTTTAGCTAAACTAGACTATATAGCTGGAGTGTTAGGAGTTCCGATATCTCAGTTAATTGATGAACGATTACTAATTGTTCCTAAAGAGTATTTAAAATTAAAAACGAAGTTGATTCGTCAATCTATTCATGGCGATGAAGAAAAAATCCGCCAACGTGAAGCTATCTTTGAAGAAATTCAGGAACGTTTTTATGACCAACTTCCTGAAGATGAGCAAGTAGCAGTTGAGGTTCTACAAGCTATTGATGATGTATATGTTTCTGAAAATGCCGAATTTGGAGAAGGTTTAATTGAGGAATATTTTGAACAAACAATGTTACGAACAGAATATTCGACAAATGATCTACTGATATTGTACTTATATTTTTTATCTCTAGCTGTTAAATCAGAACGAGATGAAATAACTTTAAAAAAAGTTTGTCTAAATATTGTATCTCAAACAAACTATGATGATACAAACTATATTCACTTGCTTCAAAGAGTACTACTAGGTTTAGTACTTTATCAGCTTGACATCGATTATCATGAATTTATACCTGAAATATTGAGTATGTTAAGAGAAATTATGATTGACATCGGAGATACTAGTTTAAAACCAACTGTAGACTTCATTGAAGCAAAATATTACTTATACGGAGAAAAAGATAAAGAAAAAGCCCTGCAATACTATGAAAAAGCTATCAATGGGGCAGAATTTTTGAATGACATGAATTTTAAAAATCGAGTGATAGAGGAAAAAAATAAGGATTTTCCATAATTTCAATTTAAAAACAGGACATAAATGTCAGTGGACATTTATGTCCTGTTTTTTTACTCTCGTAAGGGATATACTGTTATTGTAAATAAGTTAAGCAGAACGCAATGCTAGAAACATTTCTATTTAAACGGGATGTAGATTAGCAGGCCGGAGGAAAATATGGTAAAAACAATTGACTATTATATGGATGAAAAGTTTGTCAAGAAGGATTATCTGATTATCAAAAATAGTCTAGATAGCAGACGACTATGTAAAGTAACACTTGATGAGAAGTTGCTAAAATTAGTTCTCTTACTTCCAAATGAAATGAGAGAAATCAAAATGGACTCCAACTTAAAGCCTAGAATTAGAGTTGTTGACATAACCGATGGGAGTGAGTGAAGTTTCTAAAATAGAAAATAAACTAGAAAGAGGTAATAAAATGATTAAGGTAGAAAGAGTTACAAAGCGATTTGGAGATAATATTGCTTTAAATCAAATTAGTTTTTCAATAAACGAAGGAGAAATTTTTGGATTCCTAGGTCCATCTGGTTCAGGGAAGACAACAATGATCAATATTCTGACAGGACAGCTACAGGCTAACAGCGGAAAGACAGAATTATTAGGGAAAGATTCTCAAAAATTACTTCCGTCAGATTTTGAAGAGTTAGGTTTAGTAGGTGACACAAGTGGTTATTACGAAAAATTAAGTTTGTACAATAACTTGTTGCTATTTGCAAGACTATACGGAGTTTCAAAATCTCGAATTGAAGAAATTCTAAAACAAGTTGGTCTGTATGATAGTAAAGACACTCCAGCTGAGAAACTTTCTACAGGAATGCGTCAACGAATGCTTTTAGCTCGTGCTTTAATCAATTACCCTAAAGTTCTATTTTTAGATGAACCTACAAGTGGGTTAGATCCCACCACCTCAAAGAAGATTCACAAATTACTACAGGAGTTAAAGGAAAGAGGAACAACCATTTTCTTAACTACTCATGATATGAATGAGGCGACTTTATTATGTGATAACCTAGCTCTTTTGAATAAAGGTGATCTTATTGAACAAGGAAGCCCAAGCGAAATTATCCTAAAATACAACACGGAAAAAAAAGTTGCAGTAACTTATAGTGATTCGACTAAAAAAGTAGTGCGATTCGAAGACTTGCAGCAAGAAGATTATAAAAAAATGATGACGATTCACTCATGTGAACCAACTTTAGAAGATATTTTTATTAAATTGACAGGAGAAAAATTAGATGTTTAAGAGAATTTTAGCCCTTATCTGGTTGAGGACACAAGTATTGTTAACAAACAAAAACACTTTGGTACAGGTAGTATTCCCATTCTTTCTGGTTCTACTCTTCCAAAATTTTATGAATACAGATGGCACTCAAGGGAAAGTACTATTGTATAGCTCTTTAACAATGGCATTCTCATTTTCTTCTGGGTCAATGATTTCAAACTCTATTGCAGAGGAAAAAGAAAAAAGAATTTTTAAAACACTTATTTTAAGCGGAGTTCGCCGTGGAGAATATCTTGTTTCCGTGTTGTTTTATCCTGTAATCTTTGCCTTGGCTTCAGTTATTTCCTTCCCTATTATGGTTGCAGTGGATTTCGCAAAAGATTATCCTGTATACCTTGTAGTAGCTTCTCTGGTAGCATTATGTACAATCCTCTTAAATTTAGTGATTGGAGCTATTTCAGAGACACAAACGCAGGCTCAGGTTTATGGTTTGATTCCAATGCTTGGTCTCTCATTCTTGCCAATGTTTTCTCAAGTTAGCTCAGAGATCAAGAAATTTATGGATACAACCTTCTTAGGAGTTTATGTAGATTTCTTTAATAAACCAGATTTTAAGTTGAATTTTGACAGTTTGGGAATCACTTTTGCTTGGGTTGTAGCATTACTTGCCCTTAGTTATTGGGGTTTAAAAAATAAAAAAAGAGTACAGTTTGGAAAACTAACAATTAATCAACTTCAAAAACTAACTTTTTTTAAAGCTTAGTGTTAGTAAGTTTTGTAAGAAACCTAGTTTAAAACAATAAACCAGCGCTTAAAATGCTGGTTTTTACTGTCTTCAGCCGTATATTTCTTCGTAGTTGATTACCTCATATCCCTTGTATCCGCTTGCATAAAGTATTATAATATGATTGTAGGAAAGAAGGTGTTTTTATGTGGAAAAAATATTTTTCAAAATATAGATGGACTGATTTATTTTGGATTTTATTTATCATTTTGACCTGCCTCTATATAGGTAATCACGATTTGTTTCCTCTCAATCATCAAGAAATCTCTTTTCGTGGTAGCATTTGGGGTTTGGTACTGGCCCTATATCACTTACTGTTTATTGATAAGTTTGTTATCTCGAATCGAAAATAAAGTTTAGGGCTATGCTTAGCTGTGTACCTTTAGGATTGATTTTTGGGGGAAGATTTTGTCTCTATTATTTATTATTTTAAATTTGTTTATCTTGTACAAGATCTATTCTTTGAGACGGGAGAAATCGAAATACTTGATTTATACGGCCTATATCATATTTGGAATAAATGTAATATATGGTATTCAATGGTTATTAAGAGAACTGATTTCAAAGATTTCCGCTTAATGTGTATAGAAACTCCAGTGATTTTTGCATAACAAAACGCATAAGATTAAGGTTTTTGAGTACCTGTTCTTATGCGTTTCCGTAATATTGAAGATTCTCAGTAAGTTTTCTACTTTTGCGAAGTCTAGTTTACAATGTTTTCCCAACCAGAATCTCAGCCTCAATGGTAATCTCTGTCAGTTGACTCCAGTCAATCTTGCTTTGGTCAACGTGAAAGAGGAGAGGAGTCATACTGAGTAGGGCTTGGAGCTGCTCTGCCGTGATAGTTTTAGTCAGAGAGGCAGTTTGACTAGATAGGATGGTAAAGTGTTCTTGGAAATGCTCCTTGATATCTTGGTTGGAATAGTCCTTGTTTGTCAGCTGGTCTTGTACCTTCTGACGGATTTCCTTGAGGTGATTTTTAGTTGGAATGACCTTTATCAAGATGCCGTCTTTGGATAAAACGCGACGAAATTCTCCGTAATTGGCAGGGGAAAAGATATCAAGTAAGATATCCATGCTGGCGTCTTTTATAGGAAGACGAGCTAAGTCACCAACGAACCAATTGACTGCCCAGTTGGGTTCGCTCTTGGCAGCGATTTGGACAGAATCTTTGGAAATATCAAAGGCATAGAAGGTTTTGTCAGGATGCCTTTCTTGAAGCTTGCGAGAATAGAATCCTTCACCACAACCGATATCTAAAATTGTTTTGGCATTTTTTGAGTTTGAAAGTAAATCAGAGGCGGCCTCTAGAATAGCCTGGTAAAAACCAGCTTCTAGGATTTGTTGACGGTTTTGAAAATTTTCCTTGTCGTAGTTGGTAGATTGCTTGATTTGAGGTGCCAGATTGACATAGCCAAATTTAGCCAAGTCAAAAGAATGGTGATTGTTGCATTTGAGACTGCTCTCTACCAGAGTCAGATTTTCTTGACAGATAGGACAGGCAAAGGCAGTAGCAGAAGCAAAACGCTGAAGTTTGGGTTTGAGATTTGTATTCATAGTTTAAGTGTATCAAAAGAGGCAAATGAAAGCAACTTTAGGAATAAGTAGATGGGAGATTCAGTAGAAATAAAACTAATACTCTTCGAAAATCAAATTCAAACCACGTCAACGTCGCCTTGCCGTACTCAAGTACAGCCTGCGGCTAGTTTCCTAGTTTGCTCTTTGATTTTCATTGAGTATAATTCTCCAATTTATGAAATGACATTGCTTTTATATCTAAATTGCTATATAATAATGATAAGGAGGAAATAAGTATGTTAAAAGAAGTACTAACCGTCGCAAAAGTTGCGAAAAAATCATCACTCTTTTTGGGTGGTGTCGCATTTGGTACCCTTGGCTTGAAAATCTTAGCAAGTAAGGAAGCTAAAAAAGGTTATTCTAAAGCTTTGGCTAAGGCTTACAAGTTGAAAGACGGGCTAGATGCATCTGTTTCTGTTGTGAAACAACATGGAGACGATGTCTTGCAAGATGCCAAATATTTGTACGAGCAAGAGAAAAAAGAAGAGCAATTAGATAGCCTTATAGGGGAATAATATGTCTTTTAAAGTGCTACATAGAGGATACCAACATATCCGACTATCATCTTCTTTTTCACTCACCTTGGATATTCAAGACTATCTTCGTTCCTTGGCGAGAGATGAAAAGGGGATTGAGTCTATCCAGTTTTACATGGATCAACAGCACTTTACTCTACGTATAAAAGAAGGCTTCTCTGTATTAGACAATGCAGAAGCCTTTTTAAAAAGAATTGATAAAGGGAAAGTTTCTGAGTTGATGACTCTTCCCATTCGTAGAGAAGAGAGTGCTTATTCTATTGTTTCAGGTGCAGCGATTAAGCGTATACTTTTTCGTAGTTTTGTGCCGTATCCTATTCGCTATATATGGACTTGTTATCAGGCTTTTGGCTATATTAGAGAAGCCTATCAAACACTAGCGCGTAAGGAACTAACGATGGAGGTCTTGGACTGTTCGGCGATTTTATTGTCCTTGTTTATGAACCAATCCAAGACGGCTAGCAATATCATGTTTATGCTTGATTTGGGGAATCATTTAGATCAGTGGTCCTTGAAAAAAACTGCAACGGATTTAGAACAGAGTCTTCTTGCAAAAGAGAGCGATGTATTCCTAGTACAGGGCGATACGGTTGTTAGTATCAAGAGTTCTGATGTTCAAATAGGAGATGTCTTGGTCTTATCTCAAGGGAATGAAATTCTGTTTGATGGACAAGTAGTTTCAGGTTTAGGTATGGTCAACGAAAGTTCCTTGACGGGAGAGAGTTTTCCAGTTGAAAAAAGAGAGTCTGATTTGGTTTGTGCAAATACAGTATTAGAAACTGGAGAGTTGCGCATTCGTGTAACCGATAATCAGATGAACAGCCGGATTTTACAGCTGATTGAGTTGATGAAGAAATCTGAAGAAAACAAGAAAACGAAACAACGCTATTTCATCAAAATGGCGGACAAGGTCGTCAAATATAATTTCTTGGGGGCTGGTCTGACTTACCTATTGACAGGTTCTTTTTCTAAGGCTATTTCTTTCCTATTGGTCGATTTCTCCTGCGCTTTGAAAATCTCTACTCCTGTAGCTTATTTGACAGCTATCAAGGAGGGGTTGAATCGTGAAATGGTGATTAAGAATGGGGATGTTCTGGAGAAATATCTGGAAGTTGATACTTTCTTGTTTGATAAGACGGGAACAATCACAACTAGCTATCCGATAGTTGAAAAGGTGTTACCTTTTGGGGACTATAGTGAGGAAGATATTCTCAGAATCAGTGCCTGTCTTGAGGAACACATTTATCATCCTATTGCTAATGCCATCGTCAAGCAAGCTGAGATAGAGGGGATTGAACATGAGGAAATGCATGGGAAACTCCAATATATCGCAAGCAAGGGGATCAAATCTCATATAGATGGGCAACCAGTTCTTATTGGGAATTATGTTTTGATGCAGGATGAGCAAATTCATATCAGTTCAGAACAAAATGCTTTAATTGAAGAGTACAAGAGTCACTATAATCTCTTATTCTTGGCTTATCAGAATGAATTGATTGGAATGTTCTGTATTCATACTCCTTTGAGAAAAGAAGCAAAAGCAGCCTTGGAGAAACTTAAGGCACAAGGGAAAAAATTGATTCTGGCAACAGGGGACACCTTGGTTAGAACAGAGGAATTAGTCAAAGATTTGCCCTTTGATCAGGTCTATACAGACTTGAAACCTGATGGAAAATTTGAGTTAGTAGAGGAACTGCAGAAAGCAGGTCACACTATTTTGATGGTTGGGGATGGGTTGAATGACTCAGCGGCTCTAACCCTATCAGATATCGGTGTGGTGATGAATGAGAGTGCAGACATTTCTAAGCAGATGAGCGATATCTTATTGTTAGATAATCGCTTGGATTTCTTCCAAGAGTTGGATTGGCTATCATCATCTTTGCAAACACTCATCAAGAAGAATATTCAAGATACCGTTGTCGTAAATAGTAGTTTGATTGGCTTTGGCTTGTTTAATTGGCTCAGTCCTTCAAATCTCTCTATCTTACATAATCTAACAACCTTGCGCATAGTCCTACGTAGTCTGTCTATTAAGCCTAGATAGATGTGCTTATCAACAACAAAAAGGAGTTACCTTTCTCGAGGTTAACTCCTTTATTTATAGATCAATGTTGAACAGTTTAGTAAGTCAATACAAAGTATTTTTTCTTCCCACGGCGGATAACGGTCAGTTCGTTCTCTAACTTATCTGCGTCACTCAAGACATAGTCAAGGTCTTGGATGCGGTCGCCGTTGACGTAGATAGCTCCGTTTTGGACGTCTTCACGGGCTTGGCGTTTTGAGTTAACTACACCAGATGAGACGAGCAGTTCCACGATATTGTGGTTTTCATCTGCTTGAACTTGGTAGTTTGGTACACCACGAAGTCCTTGTTTGAGCTCTTTAACAGAAAGATTCTTGATATTTCCTGCAAAAAGTTGCTCAGTGATGTTGAGGGCTTCTTTGTAAGCTTCTTCGCCGTGAACAAGTGTTACGACTTCACGAGCCAAGACTTTTTGAGCCAAGCGTTCATGTGGAGCCGCTTCAAATTGTTTACGGATTTCTTCAATCTCATCAAGTGACAAGAAAGTAAAGATCTTCAAGAAGCGAACAGCGTCTGCGTCCATAACGTTCATCCAAAATTGGTACATCTCGTAGGGAGAAGTCTTTTCAGGATTGAGCCAGACTGCGTTTCCTTCTGATTTACCAAATTTCTTACCAGTTGCATCGGTGATAAGCGGAACTGTGATAACGTGGCCAGTCTTGTCAGCCTTACGACGAAGCAATTCAGTACCAGCTGTCATATTTCCCCACTGGTCAGAACCCCCGATTTGAAGCGTTACGTTGTGGTCTTGGTTAAGAACGAAGAAGTCGTAACCTTGCATGATTTGGTAGGCAAACTCAGTGTATGAAATTCCTGTTTCAATCCGTTTTTTCACAGACTCCTTGCTCATCATGTAGTTGACAGTAAAGTATTTTCCGATATCACGGAGGAAATCAATGAAGCTGATGCTGCCAAACCAGTCGTAGTTGTTGACCATGACAGCCTTGTTTTCACCATTTTCAAAGTCAAGAAAACGAGAAAGTTGTCCTTGGATAGACTTGACCCAGCCATCTACTGTGTCTTTTGTTTGGAGACTACGTTCAGCATCTTTGAAGGACGGATCTCCGATGAGACCTGTAGCACCGCCAACGAGCGCATAAGGTTTGTGACCTGCTAGCTGCAAGCGACGACTTGTCAAGATTGCGACAAGGTGGCCTAGGTGAAGGCTGTCAGCAGTTGGATCGTAGCCAGTATAATAAGAAACTTGACCTTCTTCTAGGGCTTTACGCAAAGCTTCTTCATCAGTCGTTTGAAAAATCAAACCACGCTCTTTTAGCTCATCAAAAATGTGCATGTGTCTTTTCTCCTTTTTAAAAATATTGTTTCTACCTATTGTATCACAAACTTGGGCAATAGCCTAGTAGAATAAGGGAGAAAGTGGCTATTTTATTGAAAGTTTACCTTTTGTGGTATAATAGATAGAGTGAGGAAATCCATGCAAAATCAATTAAATGAATTAAAACAAAGAATGCTGGAATTTTTCCAGCTAGTAAAATCAAACATAAATCATAAAAAATCAGAGAAAGTCTCAGAAGAGAAGCAGTCGGATGGGACAGGTGGGAAAGTTCTGGCTATCCTAGGTAGCATTTTAGTTGCTATTAAGGGAATTTTGAATACTCTCTTTATTCTAGGCTTTATCGGTGGACTTTTTGGTGCTGGTGTAGCTCTTGGTTATGGAGTTGCTTTGTTTGACAAGGCCAAGGTTCCCCAATCGGAGGACTTGGTCAAACAGGTTAAAAATATTTCTTCCATCTCAGAAATTGTTTACGCAGATGGGAGTGTCATTGCTTCTATCGAGAGTGATCTACTGAGAACCTCTGTTTCATCTGAGGAAATATCGGACAATCTCAAAAAGGCGATCATTGCTACTGAGGACGAACATTTTCTTGAACATAAAGGGGTTGTGCCCAAAGCTGTGATTCGGGCGACTTTGGGAACTTTTGCAGGTTTGGGCTCGTCTAGTGGGGGCTCGACCTTGACCCAACAGTTAATCAAACAACAAGTGGTCGGAGATGCTCCGACTTTGGCTCGTAAGGCTACAGAAATTGTCGATGCCCTTGCCTTGGAACGCAGCATGAGCAAGGATGAAATCTTGACCACCTATCTCAATGTTGCTCCCTTTGGTCGAAATCATAAAGGACAAAATATTGCAGGTGCCCAGCAAGCTGCTGAAGGAATTTTCGGTATCGATGCCAACAAGTTGAGTATTCCTCAAGCCGCTTTCTTAGCAGGTTTGCCACAGAGTCCGATTACTTATTCCCCTTATGAAAATACTGGAGAGTTAAAGAGTGATGAAGACTTAGAACTTGGTTTGAAGCGGGGCAAGGATGTTCTCTACAACATGTACCGTACGGGTGCTCTGACTCAGGAGGAATATGACCAGTACAAGGATTATAATCTCAAGCAAGATTTCTTGCCATCAGGATCTATCAATGCTGTTTCGAGGGATTACCTTTACTTTACGGCTATGGCTGAAGCGACAGACCGTATGTATGATTACTTAGTTCAACAGGACAATGTCTCTAGCCAAGAGTTGAAAAAGGAAGTAGTTCAAAAGGCCTATCATGAGCGAGCTGAGCAGGAACTAAGTAACGGTGGCTATAAAATCACGACAACAATCAATAAAAAAATCCATACTGCCATGCAAAATGCAGTTGCTAACTACGGTCGTTTGGTAGATGATTCGACTGGGCAGCCTGAAGTAGGGAATGTTTTGATGGACAATAAAACGGGGGCTGTTTTAGGCTTTGTTGGTGGTCGTAATTACCAGACTAACCAAAACAATCACGCCTTTGACACTAAGCGCTCGCCAGCCTCTACAACCAAGCCTTTATTGGCCTACGGTATTGCCATTGACCAAGGTTTGATGGGAAGCGCTAGTATCTTGTCCAATTATCCGACAAAATTCTCTAATGGAAATCCTATCATGTATGTGAACAGTCCAGGTACAGGCATGATGACTTTGGGTGAAGCCTTGAACTATTCGTGGAATATCCCAGCCTATTGGACCTATCGAATGCTGCGTGAGAAGGGTGTGGATGTCAAGGGTTACATGGAGAAAATGGGTTACGAGATTCCGGAGTACGGTATCGAAAGTCTGCCTATGGGTGGTGGGATTGAAGTCACAGTTGCCCAGCATACCAATGGTTATCAAACAATTGCCAATAACGGTGTCTACCATCAGAAACATGTGATTTCTAAGATTGAATCACCTGACGGTAGAGCAATTTATGAATTCCAAGACAAGCCAGTTCAAGTGTATTCGAAGGCAACAGCAACGATTATGCAGAGTTTGCTTCGTGAGGTGATTTCATCTCGGATCACTTCAAGTTTCCAAACGGATTTGGCTTCTATCAATTCAAGCTTAGCTCGTGCAGACTGGATTGGTAAGACTGGGACAACCAATGAAGATGAAAATATGTGGCTCATGCTGTCAACACCAAGATTGACTCTAGGTGGTTGGCTAGGGCATGATGACAACCGCCCAATGGCTAAGGGGGCTGGGCATTATCGAAATGCCAAATATATGGCTTACTTGGTCAATGCCATCCAACAGGCTGAGCCTGGTGTTTGGGGCAATGAACGCTTTAATCTTGATTCTAGTGTGACCCAATCTCAGGTCCTCAGATCTACAGGACAGAAGCCAGGCAAAGTATCCGTTAATGGAAAAACAGTGGATCTTTCAGGTTCTACTGTAACGAGCTATTGGGCTAATAAGGCGGGAGCTCCTACTACAAGCTATCACTTTGCTATTGGAGGAAGTGAAGCAGATTATCAAAACGCTTGGTCAAGTATCGTTAGCACATTGCCAACTCCTTCTAGCTCAAGTACTAGTTCGAATAGCAGTTCAAGTGGTAGTTCAAGTGCTAGCTCTAGCAGTACATCAAGTTCATCATCTACGCAATCAAATAGTAGAAGATAGGAAAGTGGTATTGATTGCCACTTTTTTCTTTTTTCCTTTCGTGTTACAATAAAGGTATGAATCAGTATCAGAAAAAGATTGTTAAAGGAACCATCTATTCGCTCCTATCTGGCTTAATCTGGGGAATTTGTGGGATTCTAGGAGAGTATTTCTTTACTCATTATCAAGTGTCCTCTGGCTGGATTACCTCTATGCGTTTGACACTGGCAGGGAGTCTTGTGCTCATTTGGTCTGCAGTGCAATTAAAATCGCAAGTGCTAGATATTTGGCGAGATAAGAAAAATTACCTAACCTTTTTAGCATACGCTATTTTGGGGATTTTTTCAGTTCAGTATTTTTTCTATCTCTGTGTAGAATACTCAAATGCAGCGACAGCAACTATTTTACAGTTTATTAGTCCTGTCTTTATCCTCTTTTACAACCGCTTGGTTTATCAAAAACGAGCGTCAAAAAGCGCTATTTTTTATGTTTTGGTTGCCATGTTGGGTGTTTGCCTGATGGCGACAAAGGGAGATCTCTCTCAGTTATCCATGACACCACTAGCGCTTGTGACAGGTCTGCTGAGTGCCATGGGGGTCATGTTTAATGTTATCTTACCTCAACCTTTTGCTAAGCGTTATGGTTTTGTTCCCACCGTTGGGTGGGGGATGATTATAGCGGGACTATTTAGTAACCTACTCCATCCAGTCTATCGAATTACTTTTCAGTTAGATATTGTGAGCGTGTTGATTTGTTTAACGATAGCTGTATTCGGGACTGCATTTGCTTTCTTTATTTCGATGAAGGCGGTATCCCTTGTATCTCCTTTGGTTGTATCAGTGGTGAGTGCTAGTGAGCCTCTCTCCTCTGCTCTCTTGAGTGTTTTGTTTTTAGGATTGGTGGTGGATTGGTCCCTTCTTCTAGCTATGGTCCTGATTATTTTGCCTATGATTTTCCTATCGGTAGAAGAAGCGAAAGAAAGTAAATAAAAAGTCTTTTCTTAATTCTAAAAGTGTGCTATACTAGAATAGTCAATAAAACACGGGGAGATAGTTGTGAAGAGTGTTTTTAGGTTGTATCGGTAGGGGCTTGCTTTTACCGACAGCACGTTTTATCTCACATCCCTAAAAATCATACCTAAAAACAAACAAAAAGGCTTCAAATTTGAGGCCTTTTTTGGTAGAATAGGTATCATTAAAATGAACTAGGAGGCGCCTATGACTGCTACAAAAATGAACGCTCAAGAAATTATCCAATTTATCGCAAATGCTGAAAAGAAAACCAGTGTTAAAGTAACCTTTGAGGGACAACTCGCAACTGCTGTACCTGGATCTGTTGTTAAACTAGGGAATGTCCTATTTGGAGACTGGAAGGACGTGGCTCCGCTTCTCGATGGTTTGGTAGAAAATCAAGACTATGTTGTTGAGCAAGATGCTCGCAATTCAGCAGTTCCCTTGCTAGACAAACGTGCTATCAATGCTCGTATCGAGCCAGGTGCTATTATCCGTGATCAGGTTGAAATTGGTGACAATGCTGTTATCATGATGGGAGCTGTTATCAATATCGGTGCTGAAATCGGTGCAGGAACCATGATTGACATGGGGGCTATCCTTGGTGGCCGTGCTATCGTTGGGAAAAACAGTCACGTTGGTGCAGGTGCCGTTCTTGCAGGTGTGATTGAGCCAGCTAGCGCAGAACCAGTCCGTGTTGGAGATAATGTTCTTATCGGCGCTAATGCAGTGGTTATCGAAGGAGTCCAAATCGGTAGTGGTTCAGTTGTCGCAGCAGGAGCTATTGTTACCCAAGATGTCCCAGAAAACGTTGTGGTAGCAGGTGTTCCAGCTCGTATTATCAAAGAGATTGATGCCCAAACCCAACAAAAAACAGCGCTAGAGGATGCGCTTCGTACCTTATAATTGTAAAAGTAATAAAGAGGCGGAACCCTTCTTCCAGCCTCTTTCTGCTATATCGGAGGATAGATAGATGTTAGATTTGATTCAGACTAGACGAGATTTGCACCAGATTCCAGAGATTGGCTTGGAGGAGTTTAAGACTCATGCTTATTTGCTGGATGTGATTGAGAAATTGACTGCGGGCAAGGAGTTTGTTCAAGTTCGTACTTGGCGGACAGGGATTTTGGTTTATTTGCAGGGAAGTCAACCAGAGCGAACCATTGGTTGGAGAACAGATATTGATGGCCTGCCTATCGTCGAACAAACAGACCTTCCTTTCGCTTCTCAGCACCAAGGTCGTATGCACGCTTGTGGCCATGATTTCCACATGACTATTGCTTTGGGCTGTCTTGAGCGAGCCCTTGAGGAGCAACCAAAGAATAATCTGCTCTTTCTTTTTCAGCCTGCTGAAGAAAATGAAGCTGGAGGCATGCTTATGTATGAGGATGGTGCTTTTGGAGATTGGTTACCAGATCAATTTTATGGCCTCCATGTTCGACCAGATTTGAAAGTCGGCCAGATTGCGACTAATACTCATACACTCTTTGCAGGGACCTGTGAGGTGAAGATTCGTTTCAAAGGCAAAGGTGGCCACGCAGCCTTTCCACATGAAGCTAATGACGCCTTGGTGGCTGCTAGTTACTTTGTGACCCAAGTACAGTCAGTTGTCAGCCGCAATGTTAATCCAATCGAGGGAGCAGTGGTGACCTTTGGTCTTTTCCAAGCTGGAACAACCAATAATGTCATCACAGACACAGCCTTTTTGCATGGAACCATTCGGGCCTTGACTCAAGATATGAGTCTCTTGGTGCAAAAGCGGGTCAAAACAGTTGCAGAAGGAGTTGCAGCCGCCTTTGGTATGGAAGTCGAAGTGGAACTCAAGCAAGGTGGTTACCTGCCTGTTGAGAACCATCCAGCCTTGGCGCGTGAACTGATGGACTTCTTTGAAGAGAAAGACGGAATCGAGTTGATTGATATCGAGCCTGCTATGACTGGTGAGGACTTTGGTTATCTCCTTTCAAAGGTTAATGGCGTTATGTTTTGGTTAGGTATCGATAGTCCCTACGCCCTTCATCACCCTCAGATGAGTCCTAAGGAAGAAGCATTAGCTATTGGGGTGGATGCGGTCTCTAGTTTCCTGAAAAAGAAGACAGCAGAGTAGAGGGGTTGTCTATGAAATCGGAATTACGTAAGCAAGTCTTGCAAGAAATGAAGGCTTTACCTCTAGAGCAAAAACAGTTTATAGACCAAGCTTTAACCGAGCGAATTTTACAACACCCCCTTTATCAAGAAGCTAAGACCATCGCAAGCTACCTCTCTTTTCCTCATGAGTTTCAAACACAGGAACTGATAGAGCAGGCGCTGAAGGACGGCAAGAAGGTTCTGATACCTAAAACCTATCCCAAGGGTCACATGAAGTTTGTAGTTTATGATCCGCAGCAGTTGGTAAAAACTTCCTTTGGCTTACTGGAACCACAGGGAGATTTGGAAGTAGTGGATGCCTCTCAGATTGATTTGATTCATGTTCCTGGTCTGGCTTTTACGACGGAAGGATATCGGATTGGATACGGTGGAGGTTATTATGATCGCTATCTGAAACATTTTTCTGGTCATACTTTGAGTACGGTTTATCCTAGTCAAGTCCAGGACTTTATCCCTGAAAAGCATGATATTCCTGTTCAGGAGGTATTAATTGATGAAGGAAATCTTTGATAGACGTTACCCTGTGACGAGTTTCTTCCTTTTAGTGACGACCTTGGTGTTTCTACTAATGCTGGTGACTGCAGGCGGAAACTTTGACAGGGCGGATACATTATTTCGATTTGGAGCCATGTATGGGCCGGCTATTCGCCTCTTTCCTGAGCAGGTTTGGCGTCTCTTCTCTGCCATTTTTGTTCATATTGGGTGGGAACATTTCATTGTTAATATGCTGTCTATTTATTATCTTGGTAGGCAAGTAGAGGAGAATTTCGGATCCAAGAAGTTTTTCTTTCTCTATCTTTTATCAGGAATGATGGGCAATCTCTTTGTTTTTGTATTTAGTCCTAAATCCTTAGCAGCAGGCGCCTCTACCTCTCTTTATGGGCTATTTGCCGCGATTATCATTCTTCGCTATGCAACGCGTAATCCTTATATCCAGCAGTTGGGGCAATCCTATCTGACACTTTTTGTGGTTAACATTATTGGAAGTGTTCTGATTCCAGGAATCAGTCTAGCAGGTCATATCGGGGGAGCAGTTGGTGGAGCATTTCTAGCAATTATCTTTCCAGTTCGAGGAGAAAGACGGATGTATAGCGCTAGTCAGAGACTGGTAGCGTTAGTGTTGTTCGTGGGACTCTCAGTCTTACTTATCTACAAGGGAATGGGGTTGTGAGAGCTTATAATAATAGTTGTGTAATGAAAAAAGATAAGGCATTTTTGAACCTTATCTTTTTTTGTTTTATACTCAATGAAAATCAAAGAGCAAACTAGGAAACTAGCAGCAGGTTGCTCAAAGCACTGCTTTGAGGCTGTAGATAGAACTGACGAAGTCAGTAACATATATACGGCAAGGTGAAGCTAACGTGGTTTGAAGAGATTTTCGAAGAGTATTATTCCTTCTCAGCTAATTCTTTTCCCAGTTGGATGAGGTAATCTTTCAAGTCATCTTTGACTTGTGGGTGTTTGAGGGCGTAGTCAATAGATGTTTTCATAAAGCCGAATTTATCCCCAACGTCGTAACGAGCTCCTGTAAATTCACGAGCGAAAACACGTTGTGTTTTATTGAGAGTATCGATTGCATCAGTAAGCTGAATCTCATTTCCAGCACCAGGAGCTTGATTTTCGAGGATCTCAAAAATTTCTGGTGTGAGCAGATAACGACCGATAATAGCTAGATCACTTGGAGCCTCCTCTGGAGCTGGTTTTTCAACGAAAGTTTCAACGCTGTAGAGACCATTAATCCCTTCACCTTGAGGAGCGATAACTCCATATGATGAAACGTCTTCGTGTGGTACGGGCATGACAGCAATGGTTGATGCATGTGTCTTTTCGTAATCATTCATCAGTTGTTTTGTCAATGGGATAGCCTTGTCGTTAGTAATGTCCATAAGGTCATCACCCAGCATAACAACAAAAGGTTCATTTCCTACAAAAGCTTTGGCTTGTAAGACAGCGTCTCCAAGACCACGAGGGTGAGTTTGGCGGATGAAATGAAGGCGCATACCAGTTGTTTCGTCTACCAATTTTAGCAAGTCGTGTTTGCCTTTTTCTTTGAGGTTGTACTCAAGCTCAAAGTTTGAGTCAAAGTGGTCTTCAATAGAACGTTTTGATTTACCAGTGACAACCAGAATATCTTCAATACCTGATTTGAGAGCCTCTTCCACGATAAACTGGATAGTTGGTTTGTCCACAATTGGCAACATTTCTTTAGCAAGTGCTTTGGTTGCTGGTAAAAATCGAGTCCCGAGTCCAGCGGCAGGGATGACTGCCTTTCTAACTTTTGATGTCATAAGAATCCTTTCTTTAGAGAGTTAAGACCACTCATTTTCTGCCTTAAATTCATTGTTCATGATGTCATAAATGGCATCTTTGATATTAGTTCCGTGGTAAATAACTTGGTAAATGGCTTGTGTAATCGGCATATAGACTCCAAGTTCTTGCGCTAGTTCATAGGCTGCTCGAGTCGTTGAAATTCCTTCAATCACCATGCCCATATTGGCTTCGATATCAGCTAGAGATTCTCCACGACCAAGAGCATCTCCGGCTCTCCAGTTACGAGAGTGGATGGAGGTTCCCGTTACGATCAAGTCTCCTACACCAGACAAGCCACTATAGGTCAATGGACTGGCACCGAGTGCTACTCCTAGGCGGGTAATTTCTGCCAAGCCTCGAGCGATGATGGCTGCCTTAGCGTTGTCACCAAATCCTAAACCATGTAAGGCTCCAGCACCGACAGCAATAATATTTTTAAGAGCACCAGCAGTTTCAACTCCAATAACATCCGTATTGGTATAAAGTCGGAAGTAGTGATTACTAAAGAGTTCTTGAACGTATTGAGCTGTTTGTAAATCTTTAGAAGCAGCAGTGATTAAAGTCAGGTCACGTACAATGGTTTCTTCCGCATGACTAGGTCCTGAAACAACGACAATATCACTGCGGAGATGTTCAGGAATTTCTTCTTCAAGGATGGTTGACAATCGTTTATGGCTATCAGGTTCTAATCCCTTTGATGCGTGCATGATGATAGCCTTATGATCCAAGGTTTTTGCAACTTGTTGGGCAACAAGTCGTGTCACTTTTGTTGGGACAACAAACAAAATCGCATCCACATCTTTTAATGCCTCTGCTAAGTCAGTGTAGGCAATGATATTTTCATCTAGAACGACATCTTTAAAGTAGTGCTTGTTAGTATGATAGGTATTAATTTCATTGATTTGCTCGGGAAGATTTCCCCAAATACGTACCTCGTGTCCATTGTCATTTAAGACTTGTGAAAGGGCAGTTCCCCAAGAACCAGGCCCCAAGACGGCGACGGTTTGTTTTTCCATGTTTTCCTCCTTAATAGAGTCCTTTTCATTATTCTATCATATTCTAGAGGATTTTGCACTTGCATTACTGGGGAGTGGTGGCTTTGTTACTTGAAAAATACACAAAAACCGAGACGAAGGGACAAACTCTCAGTCTCGGTTTTTATATTCCTTAAAAGAATAGCTCGGTTTATTTCAATTGATCTGTAATGTCTTTTGACAGTAACATTCCCAGATGATAAGTTTTATTGATGTAAGCAATGACATCATTGATATTTTCAGTCGTGTGAATTTTCTCTTTGATATCACTCCTAAATGTTTCATCCTTTAAAAGTTGTTCTTGGTAGAGCCTTTGAAGTCTCTCCTTCTCGTACTTATTGAGCAGAAAAAGGAACACCAAGCTAATTACAACGAGGATATAAGCATATTGGCTCATAGGAAATCTCCCTGTATGATAAAGAAGTAGTAGTGAATAAATCGATTTAGTGGATCTAAAATAGCAGAACAAGTCAGCAAAACTTGATAAGATTTTTGATAGGCCTCTAAACCTAATTACGTATAGGATTTGGTCTTAGTTATTTAGACTGCTTTACAATTAAGTAATTAAAAGATTGCGACATAAGTCTAACCAAATCTCCGACAGGATTTGGTCTTAATTACTTAGACTGCTTTTTAATCAAGTAACTTGAAGCTTACGACATGAACCAAACCAAATCGATATTATTTGGTTTGGTGAATTAGTGAAGCGTTTAGGCAAGTGTCTCTGGTTACGACGTAAAGAAACATAAATCGATAATATTTATGTTTCTTTACTAGTGAAGCACCTAGCCAAATTCCTGATAGGATTTGGCGTTAGTTACTTAGATTGCTTTGCAATCAAGTAACTTTGGTGATTTACATCTTCTCTGGCGCTTCTACTCCAAGCAAGCGAAGGGCTTCTTTGAGAACGACTGCGGTTGCGTAGCTGAGAGCTAGACGGCTGTCGCGTTCTGGACTATCATCCAAGATACGTGTATGTGCATAGTATTTGTTAAAGGCTTGAGCCAGGCTAATTGCAAATTTAGCAATGATAGAAGGTTCAAAGTTATCCGCCGCACGGTTGATAATACGTGGGAAGTCTTGGATGAGTTTAATGATTTCCCAGCTTTCAGCATCATTTAAGCTGTAATTAGCCACTGTTTCTGGTTTGAAGTCTGCTTTACGTAAGATCGATTGGATACGAGCATAGGCATATTGTACATAAGGACCAGTTTCCCCCTCAAAGGATACCATAGCCTCTAAGTCGAAGTCGTATCCATTTGTACGGTCGGTTTTGAGGTCATAGAATTTAATGGCTCCAACCCCAACAGCATGTGCTACCTGGTCTTTGTTTTCTAGTTCAGGATTTTTAGCCTCGATTTGGGCCTTGGCACGGCTAACAGCCTCTGCAACAGTAGGCTCTAGCAAGATGACATTCCCTTTACGAGTAGAGAGTTTTTTCCCTTCTTTTGTAACCAAACCAAAAGGAACATGAGTAATGTCTTCACTCCAGCCGTAGCCCATTTCTTTCAAGACAGCTTTGAGTTGTTTAAAGTGGGCAGATTGTTCTTGACCAACAACGTAGATAGATTTAGCAAATTGGTATTCGTTTTTACGGTAAAGGGCTGCAGCCAAGTCACGTGTAATATAGAGAGTTGCTCCATCAGATTTCTTGATGAGTGCAGGATGTTCAATTCCGTATTTCTCAAGATTCACAACTTGGGCACCTTCTGATTCAACAAGAAGGCCTTTTTCAGAAAGAATATCTACAACTGCATCCATCTTATCGTTGTAGAAGGCTTCTCCGTTGTAGCTGTCAAATTCGACTTGCAATTCATTGTAAAGGCGGTTAAATTCCACCAAACTTTCATCACGGAACCATTGCCAAAGTGCAAGAGCTTCCTCGTCTCCATTTTCAAGTTTACGGAACCATTCGCGTGCTTCTTCATCCAAGCTAGGGTCATTTTCAGCCTCAGCGTTGATGCGGACATAGAGTTTAAGAAGTTCATCGATTGGATGAGCTTTTACAGCTTCTTCGTCGCCCCATTTTTTGTAGGCAACAATCAACATCCCAAACTGTTTACCCCAGTCTCCCAAGTGGTTGACCTTGACCGTTTGATAACCGATTTTTTGGAAAATATGTGATAAGCTATCTCCGATAACAGTTGAGCGTAGGTGACCAATAGAAAATGGTTTAGCGATATTGGGACTAGACATATCGATAACAACATTTTCTTGTTTGCCAATAGTTTGGTCAGCATAGTGTTCTTTTTGAGTGATAACAGCTTGCAATACTTGAGCAGAAATGGCAGATTTATCAAGGAAAAAATTGACGTAAGGTCCTGTTGCGACAACCTTTTCAAAGGCTTGGCTGTTAATTTTTTCAGCCAGTTCAGCCGCAATCATTTGAGGTGCTTTACGTTCGACTTTTGCAAGTGAAAAAGCAGGGAAAGCGATGTCTCCCATTTCTGAGTTTTTAGGGGTTTCCAGTAAATTTAAAATAGCCTCTTGGTCCAGGCTATCAATGACGCTAGCCAATTTGCTAGCAATCAATTCTTTTGTATTCATTAAGAGCTCCTTTTTGGACTTTTCTACTATTTTATCACAATTTTAAAGAAAGAAGAAAAAATTTTTGAAATCTCCTATTTTTTTGGTATAATATAGTTATAAAATTAGTTATAAATATGCATATAAGAGGATTTTATGAGAAAAAGAGATCGTCATCAGTTAATAAAAAAAATGATTACTGAGGAGAAATTAAGTACACAAAAAGAAATTCAAGATCGGTTGGAAGCGCACAATGTCTTTGTGACGCAGACAACCCTGTCTCGTGATTTGCGCGAAATCGGCTTGACCAAGGTCAAGAAAAATGATATGGTGTATTATGTACTAGCAAATGAGACAGAAAAGATTGATTTGGTGGAATTTTTGTCTCATCATTTAGAAGGCGTTGCAAGAGCAGAGTTTACCTTGGTACTTCATACCAAATTGGGCGAAGCCTCTGTTTTGGCAAATATTGTAGATGCAAACAAGGATGAATGGATTTTAGGAACAGTTGCTGGTGCCAATACCTTATTGGTCATTTGTCGAGACCAGCACGTTGCCAAACTCATGGAAGATCGTTTGCTAGATCTGATGAAAGATAAGTAAGGTCTTGGGAGTTGCTCTCAAGACTTATTTTTGACAAGGAGAGACGGAAAATGGCGACAGAAAAGCTATCACCCGGCATGCAACAGTATGTGGATATTAAAAAGCAATATCCAGATGCTTTTTTGCTCTTTCGGATGGGTGATTTTTATGAATTATTTTATGAGGATGCGGTCAATGCTGCGCAGATTCTGGAAATTTCCTTAACGAGTCGCAACAAGAATGCCGACAATCCGATTCCTATGGCGGGTGTCCCCTATCATTCTGCCCAGCAGTATATAGATGTCTTGATTGAGCAGGGCTATAAGGTAGCTATCGCAGAGCAGATGGAAGATCCTAAACAAGCAGTTGGGGTTGTGAAACGAGAGGTTGTTCAGGTCATTACGCCAGGGACAGTGGTCGATAGCAGTAAGCCGGATAGTCAGAACAATTTCTTGGTTGCTATAGACCGTGATGGCAGTCAATTTGGCTTAGCTTATATGGACCTGGTGACGGGTGACTTTTATGTGACAGGTCTTTTGGATTTCACGCTGGTTTGTGGGGAAATCCGTAATCTCAAGGCGCGCGAAGTGGTGCTGGGCTATGACTTGTCTGAGGAAGAAGAACAAATCCTCAGTCGTCAGATGAATCTGGTGCTTTCTTATGAAAAAGAAGGCTTTGAAGACCTTCATTTACTGGATTCACGATTGGCAGCTGTGGAGCAAGCGGCATCTAGTAAGCTACTCCAGTATGTTCATCGGACTCAGATGAGGGAATTGAACCACCTCAAACCTGTTATCCACTATGAAATCAAGGATTTCTTGCAGATGGATTATGCGACCAAGGCTAGTCTGGATTTGGTTGAGAATGCTCGCTCGGGTAAGAAACAAGGCAGTCTTTTCTGGCTTTTGGATGAAACCAAAACTGCTATGGGAATGCGGCTCTTGCGTTCTTGGATTCATCGCCCCTTGATTGATAAGGAGCGAATCGTCCAACGTCAAGAAGTGGTGCAGGTCTTCCTCGACCATTTCTTTGAGCGTAGTGATTTGACAGACAGTCTCAAGGGTGTCTATGATATCGAACGCTTGGCTAGTCGTGTTTCTTTTGGTAAAACCAATCCCAAGGATCTCTTGCAGTTGGCGACCACCTTATCCAGTGTGCCACGGATTCGTGCGATTTTAGAAGGGATGGAGCAACCTGCTCTAGCTTATCTCATCGCACAATTGGATGGAATCCCTGAGTTGGAGAGTTTGATTAGCGCAGCGATTGCTCCTGAAGCCCCTCATGTGATTACAGATGGAGGAATCATTCGGACTGGATTTGATGAGACTTTAGACAAGTACCGTCGCGTTCTCAGAGAAGGGACTAGCTGGATTGCTGAGATTGAGGCCAAGGAGCGAGAAAATTCTGGTATCAGCACGCTCAAGATTGACTACAATAAGAAGGATGGCTACTATTTCCATGTGACCAATTCTCAACTGGGAAATGTGCCTGCTCACTTTTTCCGCAAGGCGACGCTGAAAAACTCAGAACGTTTTGGAACCGAAGAATTAGCCCGTATCGAAGGAGATATGCTGGAGGCGCGTGAAAAGTCAGCAAACCTAGAGTATGAAATTTTTATGCGCATCCGTGAGGAAGTCAGTAAGTATATCCAGCGTTTGCAGGCTCTAGCTCAAGGAATTGCGACAGTTGATGTCTTACAGAGTCTGGCGGTTGTGGCTGAAACCCAGCATTTGATTCGGCCAGAGTTCGGAGAGGATTCGCGAATTGATATCCAGAAAGGGCGCCATGCTGTCGTTGAAAAGGTTATGGGGGCTCAGACCTATATTCCAAATACGATTCAGATGGCAGAAGATACCAGTATTCAACTGATTACAGGGCCCAACATGAGCGGAAAGTCAACCTATATGCGTCAGTTAGCCATGACGTCGGTTATGGCCCAGATGGGGTCTTATGTGCCAGCAGAAAGCGCCCATTTACCGATTTTTGATGCGATTTTTACCCGTATCGGAGCAGCAGATGACTTGGTTTCAGGTCAATCAACCTTCATGGTAGAGATGATGGAGGCTAACAATGCCATTTCGCATGCGACCAAGGACTCTCTCATTCTCTTTGATGAATTGGGACGGGGAACTGCAACTTATGACGGGATGGCTCTTGCTCAGTCCATCATCGAATACATCCATGAGCACATCGGAGCTAAGACCCTCTTTGCGACCCACTACCATGAGTTGACTAGTCTGGAGTCTAGTTTACAACACTTGGTCAATGTCCACGTGGCAACCTTGGAGCAGGATGGGCAGGTCACCTTCCTTCACAAGATTGAACCAGGACCAGCTGATAAATCCTACGGTATCCATGTTGCCAAGATTGCTGGCTTGCCAGCAGACCTTTTAGCAAGGGCGGATAAGATTTTGACTCAGCTAGAGAGTCAAGGAACAGAAAGTCCTGCTCCCATGAGACAAACAAGTGCCGTCACTGAACAGATTTCACTCTTTGATACGACTGAAGAACATCCTGTCCTAGCAGAATTGTCTAAACTAGATGTTTATAACATGACACCTATGCAGGCTATGAATGTCTTGGTCGAGTTAAAACAAAAATTATAAAGTCAAGACTTGCCAGTCATTATAGCTATATCAAGGAGACTTCTTTGACAAGTTCCCACTTTTTTGCTAGAATAACATCACACGAACAGAATGAAAAGGAGCTGACGCATTGTCGCTCCCTTTTGTCTATTTTTTAAGGAGAAAGTATGCTGATTCAGAAAATAAAAACCTACAAGTGGCAGGCCTTGACTTCGCTCCTGATGACGGGCTTGATGGTTGCTAGTTCACTTCTGCAGCCGCGTTATCTGCAGGAAGTGTTAGATGCCCTCCTTGCTGGGAACTATGAAGCTATTTATAGTATCGGGGCTTGGTTGATTGGTGTGGCCCTGCTCGGTTTGGTTGCTGGTGGGCTCAATGTTGTCCTCGCAGCCTATATTGCCCAAGGAGTTTCATCTGACCTTCGGGAGGATGCCTTCCGTAAAATCCAAACCTTTTCTTATGCCAATATTGAACAATTTAATGCGGGAAATCTAGTCGTTCGCATGACAAATGATATTAACCAGATTCAGAACGTCGTCATGATGACCTTCCAAATTCTTTTCAGACTTCCCCTCTTGTTCATCGGTTCGTTTATCCTGGCGGTTCAAACCTTACCTTCTCTGTGGTGGGTGATTGTTCTCATGGTAATCTTGATTTTTGGTTTGACTGCTGTCATGATGGGTATGATGGGGCCTCGTTTTGCCAAGTTTCAAACCCTTCTTGAACGCATCAATGCCATTGCCAAGGAAAATTTGCGTGGCGTTCGTGTGGTCAAGTCCTTTGTCCAAGAAAAAGAGCAGTTTGCTAAGTTTACGGAGGTTTCAGACGAGCTACTCGGTCAAAATCTTTACATTGGTTATGCCTTTTCAGTAGTGGAACCTTTCATGATGTTGGTCGGTTATGGGGCGGTATTCCTCTCTATTTGGCTAGTTGCAGGGATGGTTCAGTCGGAACCGTCAGTTGTTGGCTCTATTGCTTCCTTTGTCAACTACCTGAGCCAGATTATCTTTACCATTGTTATGGTTGGATTTTTGGGAAATTCTGTCAGTCGTGCTATGATTTCTATGCGTCGTATTCGAGAAATTCTTGACGCAGAGCCAGCCATGACCTTCAAGGAAGTCCCAGATGAAGAGTTGGTCGGAAGTCTTAGCTTTGAAAATGTGACCTTTACCTATCCAATGGACAAGGAACCGATGCTGAAAGATGTGAGCTTTACTATTGAACCTGGTCAAATGGTTGGTGTAGTTGGAGCGACTGGTGCAGGAAAATCAACCTTGGCTCAATTGATTCCACGTCTCTTTGACCCACAGGAAGGGGCTATCAAAATCGGAGGCAAGGATATTCGCGAAGTGAGTGAAGGAACCCTGCGTAAAACAGTTTCTATCGTTCTTCAACGTGCCATTCTCTTCAGTGGAACGATTGCAGACAACTTGAGACAGGGTAAGGGAGATGCTACTCTATTTGAAATGGAACGCGCAGCTAATATTGCCCAGGCTAGTGAATTCATTCATCGTATGGAGAAAACCTTTGAAAGTCCAGTTGAGGAAAGGGGAACCAATTTCTCTGGTGGGCAAAAGCAAAGGATGTCGATTGCTCGTGGAATTGTCAGCAATCCGCGTATTCTGATTTTTGACGATTCAACCTCGGCCTTGGATGCCAAGTCAGAGCGCCTGGTCCAAGAAGCCTTGAATAAGGACTTGAAGGGAACAACAACCATTATCATCGCTCAAAAGATTAGCTCGGTTGTTCATGCAGATAAAATCTTGGTTCTAGATCAAGGACGATTGATTGGTCAAGGTACGCATGCAGACTTGGTTACCAACAATGCCGTTTACCGTGAAATCTATGAAACACAGAAAGGAAAGGAGGAGTAAAATGAAGACAGCTCAATTTTTTTGGAATTATTTTAAAGTCTATAAGTTATCATTTGTAGTTGTTATCCTGATGATTGTTCTGGCAACTCTTGCCCAAGCCCTCTTTCCGGTCTTTTCTGGACAAGCAGTGACGCAGCTAGCTAATTTAGTTCAAGCTTATCAAAATGGCAATCCAGAACTTGTTTGGCAAAGCCTATCAGGAATCATGGTCAATCTTGGTCTGCTAGTTTTGGTTCTATTTATCTCCAGTGTGATATACATGTGTCTCATGACGCGCGTGATTGCAGAATCGACCAACGAGATGCGCAAAGGCCTCTTTGGCAAGCTTGCTCGGTTGACTGTTTCTTTCTTTGACCGCCGACAAGATGGCGATATCCTGTCTCGTTTTACCAGTGATTTGGATAATATCCTCCAAGCTTTTAACGAAAGCTTGATTCAGGTCATGAGCAACATCGTTCTATACATTGGTCTGATTCTTGTCATGTTTTCGAGAAATGTGACGCTGGCCCTCATCACTATTGCCAGTACACCAGTGGCCTTTCTCATGCTGATTTTTATCGTGAAAATGGCACGGAAATATACCAACCTCCAGCAGAAAGAGGTAGGGAAGCTCAATGCCTATATGGATGAAAGTATCTCAGGTCAAAAAGCCGTGATTGTGCAAGGTATTCAAGAGGATATGATGGCAGGATTTTTTGAACAAAATGAGCGCGTGCGCAAGGCAACCTTTAAAGGAAGAATGTTCTCAGGAATTCTTTTCCCTGTCATGAATGGGATGAGTCTGGTCAACACAGCCATCGTCATCTTTGCTGGTTCAGCTGTACTTTTGAATGATAAGTCTATTGAAACAAGTACAGCCCTAGGTTTGATTGTTATGTTTGCCCAATTTTCTCAGCAGTACTACCAGCCTATTATTCAAGTTGCAGCTAGTTGGGGAAGCCTTCAGTTAGCCTTTACGGGGGCTGAACGGATTCAGGAAATGTTTGACGCAGAGGAAGAAATTCGACCTGAGAAGGCGCCGATCTTTACTAGGTTGCAAGAAGGTGTTGAAATTAGTCATATTGATTTTTCATACCTACCTGATAAACCTATTTTGAAAGATGTCAGCATTTCTGCCCCTAAAGGCCAGATGACAGCAGTTGTTGGTCCGACTGGGTCAGGGAAAACGACTATTATGAACCTCATCAATCGCTTTTATGATGTTGATGCTGGTGGTATTTATTTTGACGGCAAAGATATCCGTGACTATGATTTAGATAGTCTTAGAAGCAAGGTGGGGATTGTCTTGCAAGATTCGGTCTTGTTTAGCGGAACCATTCGAGACAATATCCGTTTCGGTGTACCAGATGCTAGTCAAGAAATGGTTGAGGCAGCAGCCAAGGCAACCCATATTCATGACTATATCGAAAGCTTACCTGACAAATACGATACCCTTATTGATGATGATCAAAGCATCTTCTCGACAGGGCAAAAACAATTGATTTCTATCGCTCGAACCTTGATGACAGATCCAGAAGTTCTCATTCTAGATGAAGCAACTTCAAACGTAGATACGGTGACAGAAAGCAAGATTCAGCATGCCATGGAGGCAGTTGTAGCAGGTAGAACCAGTTTTGTCATTGCCCATCGCTTGAAAACCATTCTCAATGCAGACCAGATTATTGTCCTCAAAGATGGAGGAGTCATTGAACGTGGTAATCACCATGAACTAATAAAACTAGGTGGATTCTACTCAGAACTCTATCACAATCAATTTGTCTTTGAATAAGAAAGAAGTTGTCCTATGTGGGCAGCTTTTTCTTGTTCATAAAAAATATTTATCACGGACTTAAAAAAAACATATTAGACGAAAGGCATTTTGAGTGATATGATAGGACTATCGTTATACTCAATGAAAATCAAAGAGCAAACTAGGAAGCTAGCCGCAAGCTGTACTTGAGTACGGTAAGGCGACGCTGACGTGGTTTGAATTTGATTTTCGAAGAGTATTAACATTCGAAAGGAGAGACATCATGACTAGAACGGTTGTAGGAGTTGCTGCAAATCTATGTCCTGTAGACGCAGAAGGAAAAAACATTCATTCATCTGTATCTTGTAGATTCGCAGAGAGCATTCGTCAAGTCGGTGGTCTCCCTTTAGTCATTCCTGTTGGTGATGAGTCAGTTGTACGCGATTATGTGGAAATGATTGACAAGCTTATTTTGACAGGCGGTCAAAATGTCCACCCTCAGTTTTATGGAGAGAAAAAGACCATTGAGAGCGATGATTACAATCTAGTACGTGATGAGTTTGAATTGGCCCTCTTGAAAGAAGCGCTTCGTCAGAATAAACCAATTATGGCAATCTGTCGCGGTGTTCAACTTGTCAATGTTGCCTTTGGTGGAACCCTCAATCAAGAAATCGAAGGTCACTGGCAAGGACTACCTTTCGGAACATCTCACTCTATTGAGACAGTAGAAGGAAGCGTGGTGGCCAAGCTATTTGGAAAAGAAAGTCAGGTTAACTCGGTCCATCGTCAAAGCATTAAAGATTTGGCACCTAATTTCCGCGTAACCGCTATTGATCCAAGAGACCAGACCATCGAAGCGATTGAGTCTATCGACGAGCACCGCATCATCGGTTTGCAGTGGCATCCAGAGTTTCTGGTTAATGAAGAAGATGGCAATTTAGAATTATTTGAGTATTTATTGAATGAACTGTAACGACTGGACATCTAGTCGTTCTTTCTTTTATTTTTTCAAAATTTTTGGAATGTGGGATTTTTACGCAAACGTTTGAATTCTGATAAAAATTGGAGAAATTCGACAAAAAGCTTGAAAAAAACGAAGGTAAGCGTTATGATAGAAAAGAAGAAATATTGGAGGAATAACATGTCACATATTAAATTTGATTATTCAAAAGTTTTAGACAAATTTGTTGCACCACATGAAGTGGAATACATGCAATCACAAGTAACAGCAGCAGATGAATTGATCCGTAAAGGAACTGGTGCTGGTAGCGACTTCTTGGGATGGTTGGACCTTCCTGAAAACTACGACCGTGAAGAATTTGACCGCATCTTGAAAGCTGCTGAGCAAATCAAATCAGACAGCGATGTTTTGGTTGTGATCGGTATCGGTGGATCTTACCTTGGTGCAAAAGCAGCAATCGACTTCTTGAATCACCATTTTGCTAACTTGCAAACAAAAGAAGAACGCAAGGCTCCACAAATCCTTTACGCTGGAAACTCAATCTCATCTACTTACCTTGCTGACTTGGTAGAGTACGTAGCTGATAGAGATTTCTCAGTAAACGTGATTTCTAAATCAGGTACAACAACTGAACCAGCTATTGCTTTCCGTGTCTTCAAAGAACTTTTGGTTAAGAAATACGGTCAAGAAGAAGCCAACAAACGTATCTATGCAACAACTGACCGCCAAAAAGGTGCTGTTAAGGTTGAAGCAGACGCTAACGGTTGGGAAACATTTGTTGTTCCAGATGATATCGGTGGACGTTTCTCAGTATTGACAGCTGTTGGTTTGCTTCCAATCGCAGCATCAGGAGCTGACATCAAAGCCCTTATGGAAGGTGCGAATGCAGCTCGCAAAGACTACACTTCAGATAAAATCTCTGAAAACGAAGCTTACCAATACGCAGCAGTTCGTAACATTCTTTACCGTAAAGGCTATGCAACTGAGATCTTGGTAAACTACGAGCCATCACTTCAATACTTCTCAGAATGGTGGAAACAATTGGCTGGTGAATCAGAAGGAAAAGACCAAAAAGGTATCTATCCAACTTCAGCCAACTTCTCAACTGACTTGCACTCACTTGGTCAATTTATCCAAGAAGGAACTCGTATCATGTTTGAAACAGTTGTCCGTGTTGACAAACCTCGTAAAAACGTGATTATCCCTAGCTTGGAAGAAGACCTTGATGGACTTGGTTACCTTCAAGGAAAAGACGTTGACTTTGTAAACAAAAAAGCGACTGATGGTGTTCTTCTTGCCCACACAGATGGTGACGTACCAAACATGTACGTGACTCTTCCAGAGCAAGACGCTTTCACTCTTGGTTATACAATCTACTTCTTCGAATTGGCTATCGCCCTTTCTGGTTACTTGAATGCTATCAACCCATTTGACCAACCAGGTGTTGAAGCTTATAAACGTAACATGTTTGCCCTTCTTGGAAAACCAGGATTTGAAGAATTGAGCAAAGAACTTAACGCACGTCTATAATAGAAGAAAAGAGTGGCTTGTCCACTCTTTTTACTCTCTTTATCCATAGAAATTGGCCTCAGCCAAGACTTGTGATATAATATAGAGAGCAAAAAGGCAGACGCCTAGAGACTTTATAGGAGAAACTATGTCAAAAGATATCCGCGTACGTTACGCACCAAGTCCAACAGGACTACTACACATCGGGAATGCCCGTACAGCATTGTTCAACTACCTTTACGCACGTCATCATGGTGGAACTTTTATTATCCGTATCGAAGATACTGACCGTAAACGCCATGTCGAAGATGGTGAACGTTCACAACTTAAAAACCTTCGTTGGTTAGGTATGGATTGGGATGAAAGCCCAGAAACACATGAAAATTACCGCCAGTCTGAGCGTTTGGACTTGTATCAAAAATTCATCGATCAATTGCTAGTTGAAGGAAAAGCCTACAAATCTTACGTTACAGAAGAAGAGTTGGCAACTGAACGCGAACGCCAAAAAGCAGCTGGTGAAACACCTCGCTACATTAACGAATACCTTGGTATGAGTGAAGAAGAAAAAGCAGCTTACATCGCAGAACGTGAAGCAGCTGGTATCATTCCAACAGTTCGTTTGGCGGTCAATGAGTCAGGTATCTACAAGTGGCATGATATGGTTAAAGGTGATATCGAATTTGAAGGTGGCAATATTGGTGGTGACTGGGTTATCCAAAAGAAAGACGGCTACCCAACTTACAACTTTGCCGTTGTTATCGATGACCACGATATGCAAATCTCTCACGTTATTCGTGGAGACGACCACATTGCTAATACGCCAAAACAGCTTATGGTCTATGAAGCGCTTGGTTGGGAAGCTCCAGAGTTCGGTCACATGACCTTGATTATCAACTCTGAGACTGGTAAGAAGTTATCTAAACGTGATACTAATACACTTCAATTTATCGAAGATTACCGAAAGAAAGGTTACCTTCCAGAAGCAGTCTTTAACTTTATTGCTCTTCTTGGTTGGAACCCAGGTGGAGAAAATGAAATTTTCTCTCGTGAAGAACTCATTAAACTTTTCGATGAAAACCGCCTGAGCAAGTCTCCAGCAGCCTTTGACCAGAAAAAGCTAGACTGGATGAGCAATGATTATATCAAGAATGCAGATCTAGAAACGATCTTTGAAATGGCAAAACCATTCTTAGAGGAAGCAGGCCGTTTAACTGACAAAGCTGAAAAACTAGTTGAGCTCTATAAACCACAAATGAAATCAGTAGATGAAATTATTCCATTGACAGATCTCTTCTTCTCAGATTTCCCAGAATTGACAGAAGCAGAACGCGAAGTCATGGCGGAGGCAACAGTCCCAACAGTTCTTGAAGCCTTCAAAGCAAAACTTGAGGCGATGAGAGATGATGAATTTGTAACAGAGAATATCTTCCCACAAATCAAAGCTGTTCAAAAAGAAACAGGTATTAAAGGGAAAAATCTTTTCATGCCTATTCGTATCGCTGTTTCAGGTGAAATGCATGGACCAGAATTACCAGATACGATCTTCTTGTTAGGTCGCGAAAAATCAATCCAACATATCGAAAACATGCTAAAAGAAATCTCTAAATAAAAAGGATGCAACAATGGACATCTGGGAAAAGATGTACGAAGAAGCACAGAAACTATACAATCCACATGAAGTATCTGATTTTGTTTATGCTAATCATGTCGTTGCCGCAGTAGAAGCAGAAGATGGACAAATATTTACAGGATTCTGTATGGAGGGAACCTGTGGTGTTTTCCATCTCTGCGCAGAGCGGGCAGCACTCTTCAATATGTACCAATTTTCGGGACAAACTAAGGTTAAAAAAGTCTTAGCCTTTCGAGACAAACCACCTTATGGTGGAAGTTCGGGTATGCCTTGTGGCGCTTGCAGAGAGTTCCTCTTAGAGTTGAACGCTGAAAATAAGGATGCAGAATTCATGATGGACTACAATAGAAGAAAGACTGTTAAAATTGCAGAATTAATGCCCTATTGGTGGGGAGAAGAACGTGCTTCTAAGTTTGATAAGTAATAAAAGAGTCAGTATAATTCTGGCTCTTTTTACTTAACTTGAAAAAAGATAAAAAAAGTAGTTGACAAGTCTGAAAAAGTCTGTATAATAGTAAGAGTTGAAAACAACTCTGGTCCGTTGGTCAAGGGGTTAAGACACCGCCTTTTCACGGCGGTAACACGGGTTCGAATCCCGTACGGACTATGGTATGTTGCGGATGGAACACTTGA